>CAJXRJ010000036.1 GCA_913058555.1 uncultured bacterium | reverse complement strand
GGATCGTGGGGTGCGCGGGGTTCGGGACGGCTCAGAGCGGTCGGCCCGGTGGTCCGTGGGGACGGGGACCGGGCCGAGAGGAGGCTCCCGGGGCCCGATACCTAACTCATTTGTGGACGGCTGTGGCGCGGAAGTCTACTGCGGCCCGCCCGGATCGGGCCTGAACACGAAACCCGGTGGAATATTCGTGGACTCGCTCCATACTGAGCGCGGCCCTTCGCGATCGCCTGCCCGCGATCGTTTCTGGGCCCCATGGCCGCTCGTTCGGCCCCGGTTAAGACCCCGTCGCGCTCCCCAGGGCGTGATTTTCCTTTGATTCGTAGCCGTTTCACGGGGGGGCACTGGGAGCCCGCAGTTCCGGATCGGCCGGGATCGCGCCTCCTTCTCCGCAATTCCGGCGAAGTCCAAACCATGTACAAGGAATCCGACCTTGCCTCCGTGCCCGAGCGCACGGAAGCCCAGGCGCCCTTCTCGCGTCGCGTCCTCGACTCGAGCGACTCGGCCGCTGACCCCAGGCTCCCTGAGGACCCGAAGAGGCGGTCCGAGGGCCCCGAGCGACCCGACAAGATCACCTCCGCCCCCATCGAGGACGTGCAGGGCCGCGGCGACACCCGCGGCATCCGGCTCGAATGTGCTGGGGTGACGGACGTGCGCTATCCCGCCATGGCGGTGGACCCCGGCGGCACGCCCCGTCCGACCATCGTGAACCTGGAGATGTCGGTGTCGGTGCCCGCGGAATCCAAGGGCACCCACATGAGCCGCTTCATCGAGATCGTTCAAAACGATGAGCGCGCCCTCAACCCCGAGGGCATGGTCCGGATCCTGAAGACCATGCAGTCCCGCCTCAAGGCGAACGAGGCCCGCCTGGCCGTCGACTTCCCGATGTTCATGGAGCGTGAGGCGCCCGTGACGAAGTCCAAGGGCATGATCGACATCGGCTGCGGATTTGTGGGCACCATCGAAGGCGAGACCATCGACCTCGTGCAGAAGGTCGTCGTCACCGTCACCAGCCTTTGCCCTTGCAGCAAGGAGATCAGTGAATACGGCGCCCACAACCAGCGAGGCGCCCTGACCCTCGAGGTCAAGACCCGCAAGGACGCGGACGGCCAGCCGATCACCATGCCCACCGGCGAATTGATCTTCGCAGCCGAAGAGAGCGCCTCGTGCCGCATCTACCCGGTCCTCAAGCGCCCCGACGAGCGCTGGATCACCATGGAGGCCTACGAGAACCCCGTGTTCGTCGAGGACATGGTGCGCGGCGTCGCCGAGCGCCTGATGCAGGACGACCGCATCGAGTCCTTCAAAGTCCACGCCCGCAACTTCGAGAGCATCCACGGCCACGACGCCTTCGCCTCGACTTCCTGGTCCCGCTAACGCAGGACCGAGGACGGCACGGGTGGACCGCCTCGAGCAGGCGGTCGTCGACCGGGCCTGTGGAGCCTCAATTCAAAAGAGGGAGCATGCCCTCGATCTTCTCGGCGAGCCGGACGTAGACCGAATTCTGCGCGTCTTTGAACATTGCGTTCGTCGAGAGCAAGTTCTTGAACCACTGCTCGTGCTCCAGCGCGAGGAAGACGGAGTGGTAGCCACTGGCGTAGCTGCCGTCGAGCCTTCCATCGACGCCCGGGCCGAACTCCTCGACGTAGGGGAACATGCGCTGGAGCACCAGGTCCCGATTGATGCGGTCCCACTCGGTGGCCAAGGCGTAGTCCGTCTCGTACAAACGGATGATCTTGCCCAGGAGCTTCTTGTCGCGAATCAGCTTGGATGCGCCCGTCTGGCGAAGCTCCAGGTAAGTCGCCATGGAGGGAGCAAACGCCACGTAGGTGAGCCCTGCGTCCATGATCCTGTCGAGGTCCTTGTCGGTGAGTTCCTCTCGCTGCTTTGAATCCATGGTGGAGCGCAGCCCCGTGGACATGGATGCCAGGAGCGCCTCGCGGGACCTGAGCACCTCAAGATCTGCGCGGAAGTCGCGGGCGAAGCCAGCCAGGAAGCGGTCCTCCTCGGCTCGCATCGAGTGCTCTTCGCGGAGATCCTGGAGGAAGAACGAGAGGGAGATTCCGACCACGACGATCACGAATTCGAGCAGCAGGCGAAGCCAGTCGAGCCCGGGGCGGGGCCCAGAGTGAATTCCAGAGTAGATTCCAGAGGCGCGGCCGGCCTGGGGCGCGCCGCTCGCGGTGGGCGCAGGGAGAGGAGTAGGCGAGGGTGGATCTTCCATGGGCTGATGCGCACAAAACGCCCGCGCAGAGTAGCGCCAAGAATGCGGAGCCGTGTTCTTCCAATGGCTAGACTAGGGACGAGGCCTGCACCCTACGGGGCGCGGGCCTCGTCCCTTTTCCATGCCCTCGCTCCCATGACCGCTCCCCACCACCGCCCGCGCCGCAACCGTCGCACCGCCGCCCTTCGCGACCTCGTACGCGAAACGACCCTCACCGCGGCGGATCTGATCTACCCAGTGTTCCTGCACGCGGACGCGGTCGACACGCCCATCGACGCGATGCCGGGTCAAACCCGCTGGTCCCCGGACGGTCTCTTGCGCACGGCGGAAACCGCCCTGGACCGCGGCATTCGCGCGATCGTGCTCTTCCCGAAGATCGACGATTCACTCAAGGACTCCACCGGGACTCAGGTGGGGAACGAAGAGGGCCTCATCCCGCGCACGTTGCGCTCGTTGTCGGAGCGTTTCCCCGAACTCACGCTCATCACGGACGTCGCCCTCGACCCTTACAGCAGCGACGGGCACGACGGGATCGTGGATGAGTCCGGCGAGATCCTCAACGACGAAACGATCGAGGTGCTGTGCCGCCAGGCTGTCACCCAGGCGCGCGCGGGCGCCGACATCATCGCGCCCAGCGACATGATGGACGGCCGCGTCGCCGCCATCCGCAAGGCCCTCGACGCCGAGGGCTTCCAGGGCGTCTCGATCCTCTCCTACACCGCCAAGTACGCCTCCGCCTACTACGGCCCCTTCCGCGGCGCCCTCGACTCCGCCCCGAAGTCCGGCGACAAGAAGACGTATCAGATGGACCCCGCCAACCGCCGCGAGGCCCTGCGCGAGCTTCGCCTGGATGAGTCTGAAGGCGCCGACATGGTCATGGTCAAACCCGCAGGTCCGTACCTCGACATCATCCGCGAAGTCCGCGACGCCACCGACCTCCCCGTCGCCGCCTACCAGGTCTCCGGCGAGTACCTGATGATCGAAGCCGCCTCCCAGTCCGGCTGGCTCGACCGCAAGGCCGTCGCCATGGAGAGCCTCACCGGCATCAAACGCGCCGGCGCCGACATGATCCTCACCTACTACGCCCTCGACGCCGCCCACTGGCTTCGCGAAGAAGGCTGATACCGCGCGCAGATCTCAAACCGCAGTGCCGAGGCTGAATCGCGGACGTAAGGCACAATGTTTCGATGCGTGCAGCTCTCTACCGGGAATTCAACGGACCGATCACCATCGAGGATCTCCCCGATCCCACCCCCGTGCCCGGCGGCGTGGTCATCGAGGTGCGCGCGTCAGGGCTCTGTCGCAGTGACTGGCACGGGTGGCGCGGCGAGGATCCTGATATCGTGCTGCCGCACATCCCTGGGCACGAGCTGGCGGGAGTCATCGCCGCCGTCGGCCCAGGTGTTCGCGGCTGGGCGGAGGGGGATCGCGTCACGCTGCCGTTCTGCTGCGGCTGCGGGACGTGTCCGACCTGTGTCGCGGGCCAGACCCAGATCTGCGACAGGCACTTCCAGCCCGGCTTCACGGCCTTCGGCTCGTTCGCTGAGTACGTCGCGATCCCCTTTGCGGAGACGAACTTGGTCAAGCTCCCTGACAGCGTCGGCTTCCCGGTAGCGTCGATCCTCGGCTGCCGCTTCGTCACGTCCTACCGCGCCGTCGTCGACCGCGGACGGGTGGGAGAAGATGACTGGCTGGCCGTGCACGGGTGCGGCGGCATCGGCCTGTCAGCCATCCAGATCGCAGTGGCACGGGGAGCGCGGGTCATTGCCGTCGACGTCGACCCAGCCGCCCTGGAACTCGCCCGCGCCGTGGGAGCGAGCGAGACCGTCAACGCGAGCGATGTCGACGACGTGGCCGCGGCCATCCGCGACCTGTCGGGCGGGGGCGCGCACGTCTCGATCGACGCCCTTGGCTCCCCCACGTGCGCCGTGAACTCGGTGCTCTGCCTTCGCAAGCAGGGCACGCACGTCCAGGTGGGGCTGTTACCGGGCGGCGCGACGCCTATGCCCATGGACGCCGTGATCGGCCGCGAGCTGGTCCTGTCCGGCAGCCATGGGCTCAGCGCGTCGCGCTATCCGGAAGTCATGAAGCTCGTCACCGACGGCCGCGTCGATCCCGGACGTCTTCTGAAGCGCACGATCTCCCTCGACGAGCTGCCCGAGGCCCTCTGCGAGATGAAAGGCGGCGGAATCACGGTCGTCTCGATCCCGGCGCGCTGAGGCACTGCGCGCCAGGCGCATGGAACCGGCGCATGGAATGGGACGGGGACTGAGAGCCGGAAAATGGGCTGGAACATCGCTTCCGCCTGGGGTCGGCGCGGGGCCGTAAGAAGAGGGGGCGGAGAAATTCTGGCACGCATGGCAGCTGAGGCTGGGCCCCTGCGCATGCCTGGTCGAAAGCCCGCCCCTTCATCCCTGCCCCGACCTCGACCATGGCCCTCCTTTGCACCGCTGCCGCTCTGCTCTGCCTCCAGAGCCCTTCGCCGCTGCCGAATCCCGCCGACCGCACTGCCCAGCATGGGGCCGAGCAGCTGTCCGTCCAGGCCAGCTGCCGGCTGGCCTTCGAGGCGCTCCAAACCAAGGACGTGTCGCTGCTTGAGCGGTCGTTCCCCACCGCGGAGGAGATCGACTCCATGGTCATGTCCCAGGTGCAGGCGGACTCCCCGGCTGCCCGCGAGGCCGCCCGGGAGGCGTTCGAGGAGCAAGGTGGAGCGGCGGCCATCCTGGAGCGGATGTCGAAGCGCATGGGCGACCAGCTCGAGACCGCACACCAGGAGACCAAGGAGCTGTTCGCGCTCAAGGACGCGACGTTCCTGTTCGCGCAGCCGGCACCGCCTGCCAAGGCGTTAGGGCCCTGGAACGTGGCGCCCGTTGAGTTCTACGCATGGGCCGACGGAGCCATGTGGTCCTTCGGCGCCCTCGACGTGCTTCAGACGAGCCGTGGATGGGCCTTCACTGAGTTCCTGTCGTTCAAAGGCAAGCGCGACATCGTCGAGCCAGCGGCCAAGGACGGGCCCGAGAGCGAGGACGGAGACGTCTTCCGCAAGATGGATCAGGAGCGCATCTTCGAACTCAAGAACGAACTGGCGGAGACGCGCGCACGCCTCGAGGGCCGTGTCAGCGAGCAGAGGGCCGAGATTGACCGGCTGCAGTTCGAGCTGACGAAGAAGGAGCAGCAGCTTCTCGCAGGCCCCGCTTCGGGAAACGATGAAGTGGAGCGCATCAAAGCCGAAGCGGCTGCCGAGCGAGCAGCCGCTGACGAGGCCATGGCAGCTCTGCGCACTCAACTGCGCAGCGAAGAGCTGGACAACATCGGGCGCTCCCTCGCGGTCGACCGTCTCGAGGCGAAGCTCGCGGACCTCGAAACGCCTGTGCCGGCCGGCGAGGAAGAGCCGCTCGCCGTCATGGATTGGGACTCGGTCGAATGGTGGGATCGGACGGAGGGATTGCCGGAGGGCGAAGAGCCCGCGCCCCCTGCCTGGCACCTCGACATTGCGCGGCGGCTCGACGAGCCCCTCTCCATCGAGCTCGAAGACATCACCCACAGCGAAGCGCTGCGCGTTATCTCCCTTGCGACCAGCGTGTCCATCTACGCCCTTCCCGACGCGTTCGATTCAGTGGACGAGCCTCTGATCTCCCTCAAGGCCGAGGGTGAGCCGGCTCACCAGGTGCTTGAAGGCGTGCTCCTGTCGACCGACTCCACGGCCGGGATCTTCGATCGGCACGTGCTCGTCGCTTCCGGTTCTACCCTCAACCTATTCCAAGCCATTGGACTTGGGGACGAAGCGCAGGCGCCAGCCCATGCGACCGACCTCGAGCGCAAGCTACGCGCCGAGCGCCACACGTTTGACCTCTCGCCAGACACGGCAGCGGCCATCCTTGAGCTCATCGTCAGCGCAGCCGAAACAAATCTGTGGATCATGCAGGACATGCCACGGGGCGAGGCCGTCGTCGAACACAGCTTTGTCTGCCCGACCGAGTTCTCGCTCTGGACGTTGGCATGGTTCATCGCGCTGGACGCAAGGGTCACCATCGAGGCCCATGAGGACGTGCTGCAGGTGTCGGGCGACCCCTTCAGCCCCCCTAGCCTGCCGTTCCTCGGGACGCCCGACATGGGCCGAATCGATGGCATTGAGCTCACGGGTGAGTACGCACCGATGCCCCTCAAAGACCTTCTGGCGCGGATCAGCGATGAGACCGGGGTCACGCTCGAGGCGACGGACGAGGTCCTGGCCATGCCGAAGGCAGCGAACTTCCACGGCTTCACCGCGAAGTCCCTTTCGTTGACTTCCGTGATGCAACTGATCGCTGTCGATCTCGATGGGGAGACCGAGTGGTCGTCGTCGATCATGGGCGCGCTGTTGTCCACTCCGTAGGTGACAAGGGCATTGCCTGTGCGTCGCCTGGACCAACGGGCGGCTCCAGCCCCACCCGCTGCCCTCTCTCCTTGGTTCAATGCTAGGCTGCGGCCGTGTTCGAGTTCATCAGACGACTCCGGCGGCGCCCACAGCCGCCTGCTGATTGGTTCACGTGTCCAACTTGCGGAGCCGAGGTCCGGGTCGGGGCCCTGTCCTGCCGGTCCTGTGGCGCAGATGACACGACCGGCTGGTCCCAAGCGACGGACTACGATGACCTCGACCTACCCGAGCCCGACGGGCCGGAGATACCGGACACGTTCGACCAGTTCGAACGAATGACAGAGCCCCCCCGCTGGTGGGAGTCCTTCGGGCGGGGGCGGATCTTTTGGGTGCTGCTCGTCGCCGCGATGCTGTTCCTCTTCGCCAACGCGGTGCTCGTCAGGCTCTAGGGTCCCTGGTGAGCGCCCCCGCGACAGGGCCCCCGCGACAGGGCCCGCCGGTCCGGCTTGGTCAGAGCATGGCTGCGAGCGTCGGGACCGCGCGCTACAGCTCGATCTCGAAGACCTCACCCTCACGAACGTCGCCAGCGAACTCGCGCTCCAGGACAATGGTCTCCTGGAAGCCCTTCTCGCGTCGGATGACCTTGAGCCGCGCGCTGAAGGGTCCCGGGGGCAAGCCCCGGAACAGGGCCTCGTGCCGGCCATCCTGGCGCGTCTTTAGGGTGCCCGTGAATGCAGCTTGCCGGTCAGGTAGGCCGTCGATCTCAAGCCTCGTGTAGGTGCCTGGCGTGAGGACGAGATTCCCGGGGAGCCCAACCAACACCGAGCCGTGGCTGAGGTGAATCTCGAGGGCTTGCGCCCCCTGCTCAAAGACAGGCTTCTCGGGCAGTCGAAGATTCATTCGATCGTAGCTGAGGCTCACGGAGATCGGCGTTCCCACGGGAACCCGCTTGGTGGCTTGCCCCGCCTGATCCATCGGGACGGACACCGAGCCCCTCGCGTCCTCGGGCGCCATGAAGAGCCTGTATCCGGAGGCCGGCTGTCCGTTGACGGTAGCGGTGACTTCGACGAGCGCGCTGGGCTCGGTTTCGATCTCAAACGCGATCTCGCCAGGTTCATGGGCATCGACGAAGGCGTGGAAGAGCTGGATCTTGGCGGCGCTTTGAAACAAGGGCTCGTCCCCCCCAACAACCTTCACGAAGACATCGCCTTGGGGGAGGTTCGTGAACTCGAAGCGGCCGTCCCCTCGGGTCGTGATGCTCTCCTCCACGGTGCCCAGCAGCACCACCTCGTACCCGCCGGCGTTCTCACCGCCGGAGAATCTGAGCACGCCCCGCAGGGTTTTCTGCGGCAGGAGCGGGAGGTCACCGAGGTCCGTATCGCCGCGCCACGCTCTCTTGAAGAGGACCGTTCGACTCTGATGATCGAGCTGCGAGGCAGAAACGGCCCCTTCTCTCTCCTTGGGCAGAGGCAACGAGAATCGCCCCTCCTCGTCCGCGTAGACCACGCGCTTGATGCCGGGCCGCCACCCACCGGCGGGAGCCCCGATCACCGACGGCACGGTTCCGTTCGTTGGGTAGACGGACCACACGCCGCGGGTCGCCGAACGTGGACGCTCGGACCCGTCGCTCGCAGCTGTAGATGCATCCATGACCGCGCGGTGGTCTCCCAGGCGGAACACGACCTCCGCAAACGGGACGGGCAGGCCCCCCTGGACCACTCGACCGTGCACCTTCGGCGCAGGCTTCAGCTTCACCACCTGCACGCCCGACGCAGCCACAGGCTTCACGTGGACCTGTTTGGTTCTGTACCCGGGTGACGCGATGACCACGGAGTCCTCGCCCGGTATGGCCCGGAACTCGAGCTCCGACGTCGGGTGCACTTTCATATGGAGCGCATCAGCGTCCACGGGACGTGTGACCGAGAGGGACAGTGAGAGGGAGAGACTGTCAGACTTGGGCCCGTCCAGCAGCTCTCCCCGATACTCAAGGAGCCCTTCCCCCGTCGCTGAGTCCACGATGCGAAAGGTGCAGACCTGCCTGCTCGGGGCTGCGCTTTCGGTGTTGCCCGCCGATGAATCGTCCGGCATGAGCTCTACTTTGCCCACGTTGTGGACCGATCCCAGTGGCGCATCGATCTCCACCTTCGCGCTTTGGAAGCCAGGCGCCCGAATCGTGATCTTCTCGGCTGCGGCGCCGACGTGGGCTAGCCGGAAGGTGCCATCGGGGGCTCCCTGTGAACTCGGCGCGCCAGCGGCACGGACCGCCGTGGGGTGGATGCCTTCCCCGCTCGAATCAACCACTTGGCCGATCAGCACCCGGGCGTCCTCAAGCGTGATGTCGCCGAGGTCGGTGGGTCGCCCAACCGAACTCGGGATCGGGACCACCGCGCCTTCGTGCTGACCAACCGTCACGCGCTCGACCGTCATGAGGTCCGACCCGGACACGTCGACGTGGTAGTTCCAGTTGAGCCGGTAAGGGACTTCCAGCTCAAAGCGGCCCGCTGCGTCGGAGCGAATGCTCGTGTCGAACCCGTGGGTCTTGCTGTGAATCCACACGGTCGCCTGGCGAATCGGCTGCCCAAGGGGATTCAGCACGCGTCCCGCGAGTATCGAAGTCGTGCTCGACCCCAGACTGACGGGCGCCGGATTCACATTCGACAAGCTGCGACGATCGCCTTCGACGGCCTTTGTCGATGGCTTCGGCGGTTCCGGCGCGGCCCCCAAGGCCAGAGCGGCCAGCTCTGAATCCTCCGTGTGTTCGATCCCGACGCCGACTTCCGGCCCAATGCTAGACGCCGGCATGCGCAGCACCCCGCGTAGGCCGAGGGCGAGCAAGACGAGGGCAGCAAGCGAACCAGCGAGTTTGAGCATCACGACGGTGGTGGGAAAGAGGAACGGCACGGAGCCGCCGGCCTTCGCCGCGGCGGTGGCTGCGCCATCGAACCCGGTGACAAAGCGTGCGCCAGGTACGCCGAGGGCGACGGCGGCGAGACCTCCCTTGGCACGATCGGCCGCCAGCCTCTCGCGCAGCTTCTCGACGCCGCGCCTGAGGCGCCACCGGATCGTGTCCGATGGCACCTCCAGCCGCAATGCAATCTCCCTCGGATCGAGCCCTTCCTGATAGCGCAGCAGGAGCGTCGTGCGAAACGGTTCGTCGAGCTGTATCAGCTCATCCCAAACCCGACGCTGCTGCTCGCTCCGGCTCAGAAGTTCGTCAACGGAAGGAAGGGCCTCCGGCGCCGCCGCCTCCGCCTCTCGGTCTGCACGGCGACGGGAGCTCCGGTGCGACCGCCAGACGAATCGCCTGGCAGCGAGGAGGAGCGAGTGCCGGTTTGGCGTCCCCCCGTGCTTGCTGGAGGCCGCAAGCCACGCCTCCTGGCGCGCGTCTTCCGCCAACCCTGGATCCGCCACGAGACGGGCGCAGAGCCTTCCGAGCCAGGCCCAATCCTCCAACGCACGCGAGACCGTGTCCGGGCCGCCGGGAAGCGGGACATCCGGAAATGCACTGGAGGGAGGGGCCATACGTCAGGTACACCCCGCCGACGGCTAGGTCGCGAACGCTATCTGGAAAAAGTCCCCGTTCGGCGCTCCTAGCGGCCAGCCTCCCCAAGGCCCAGGCCCCCACGGGACCTGGCGGGAAGGCTCGTCTTCGGGCACGCTGGGGTGCATGGGACGCTTCAAACTCCGACTGGCTGCACTCCTTTGCCTGGGGAGCGGTGTAGGCGGCTTGACCGAGTTCGCCCACGCCCAGTACCCCACCTGGGAAACACGGATGCTTGGATAGCCCGTTACGATGGCCAAGGCAACCAGCTTTGGATACGGCAGTTCGGGACTGGCGAGCGCGACGATGCCTTAGCCGTGACGCCCGACGGCGCCGGGGGCGCGTACTTGACGGGGTTGACCAAGGGATCCCTTGGCGCTCCCCATGCTGGCGTCATCGACTCCTGGATCGCTCGCTTCGACGGGGCGGGCAGCAACCTGTGGTTGCGCCAGTTCGGTACCGATCGCCTTGATACCCCATTGGGGCTGGCCGTGAGCCTCGGCAGCCTCTTCGTGGCAGGCGATACCACCGGTAGCCTTGGTGGCCCGAACCTTGGGGGCTCGACGTTCTATCCGGACGACGCCTGGCTGGCGCGATTCGACGCCTCCCTGACGCCTGCGCCCTTTTGCTCCCCGGCAATCGCAAACTCCACGGGTCAGCCCGGCGTCTTGGATGCACGGGGGAGCAACTACATCATCGACAGCAGCCTCAGCCTGGTCGCTTCGGGGCTCCCCCTCGGGTCCTTCGTCATGTTCCAAGTCAGTCCTTGGGGGGCGATCCCGGTAATGCCCGCCGGAAGCCAGGGGCCACTCTGCCTCGGGGGTGCCATCGGTCGCTATGTAAGTCCCGGTGAGATTCAAAGCTCGGGCTCCACGGGCACGGCCGTTTTGCCCGTGAACCTCGGCGCCATCCCGACGCACGGTGGAGTCACCGCGGTCGAGCCCGGCGACACCCTCCGTTTCCAGGCTTGGTATCGAGATCGGAATCCGGCGACCACATCGAATTTCACGAATGGCATCCGGCTGCGATTCCTCTAGCTGACGGTCGAGCGGCTGTCAGTCCGCACGGCGCGGGCGCGGGAACGCAAACACGTGCACGTCGCGCACGCGGTCAAGCAATGGAGTCCCGACGACGCCTTGGGCGTCGCTGACTGCGCTTTGCCCACCGAGGATTTGGCCTTCCCAGGGACCGTGGGAGAGTGCGCCCACGGAATCGACCCCGACCACCGGCGCAGAAGTGACCGTCGCCGTATGCGCAATCCACGCATGCAGGCTTTGCCCATGCCCGGGCCATGCGTCCGCCGGAGCCGCCCAGCCGTAGGGAACGAGGACAAGGTCCGGCCTGACACTCGCCAGGCGGCCGACCAACTCGTCTTCAAACGTGTCCGCGCAGATCATCATTCCAATGCGCCCGAACCTCGTATCGGCGAAGGACGCCTCGCCGTCGCCTGGGCTGTAGGGCGGCGACATCAGCTCCTTGAGGATGTTCACCTTGCGATGATGGAGCAGCAGCGAGCCATCTTCACCGATAAGGACCGCCGCGTTGTGCAGGTCGTTGCCAGCGCGCTCCGCGAGCCCAATCGCGATCATGATGCCGTGGCGCTTCGCCATGGCCCCGAGGCGTTCGGTCGTCGCCCCTGGGATCGGCTCCGCGAGGCGGTGGGCTTCCGGGTTGACCCAGCCATACAGGCACGCCTCCGGGAAGCACGCGATGTTGGCCCGCTGCTCTTTGGCCTCGACGAGCGCGGCCTCCACCCTGGCGAGAGCGGCCTCGTAGTCTCCGTCGACCAGGATCTGGCACGCAGCCACCCGCACGGTTGCGAGGTCGGCGACCGCCGGCGTTGATTCCGGAGCGGATGCCGCTGGATGGTTCGCCTCCCCGCTGCGGCACGCAGTCAGCAGGGCGAGGAGGCCACCCAGGGCAATAATGGTGCGCTGCGGGATCATCGACCAACGGTACTCGGATCGGCGACGGCGTGGCAGGGGTGCCCTGCGGAAGAGCCCCCGCCTGAGCTGGCCTTCGGGGTCCTTGGCCTGAAGCCACGACCCATGGTGCAACACAAAGCGCCCCACCGGAGACCCCGCGGCGAGGGCCGCAGCCGGCGGCCACCCGGCCATTCACCGGACGGGGAGAGTCGAGCTCGCCCGGCACGACGTTCTACACAAGCGATCGTTTCGTCCCATTCTTTGCATTGGATCTATCGACTAGGACAGCCGATTCTCTTCCGCAGGATCACCGATCGGGAGGTCCATCACCCCATGACTCAGGCAAACCAAAGCAAGCGCGACGCGGCCCTTGGGCTCCGGGGCGCGCTGGGAAGCACGGGTTTCGAAGTGATCCAAACCCGAGCACCTCTACGGGTTCGACGGCGAGCGGCGTGACTCACTCGGCCAGGGAGAATGAACAAGACAACCATGACCAAACCATCCACCACGCTACTGGACGAACGCGGCGGTGCACCCACGGCCAAATCAGCCACCGCTCCATCGGCCACGGTTGACCCAGGCCCCTGGGGGGCCGCCGCGGCCGCAGACGGAGAGTTCTCCGCCGAGTCGACCGCCGAGTCGACAGCTGGGCTCGCCGCAACCGTCTCCGACAAGAGCGTCCGCCGGGAGGAGCCGCTGCGAGAAGTGTTCCTCGGACCGCTCGCGCTGATCGCACTCACTGCCTCTTTCGGCGTGGAGAGCGAGATCCACAGACATTTCTTCCTAGCCACATCCATCATCCTTCTCGCGCTCGCTTTCCGCGGCGCTGGCTCTAAAACCACGAAGTCCACCATGAAGCAACACAACGACGTCACCGCTCCCACGAAAGCCGCCCCGTCCAGCAGCAGCCACGTGCTGATCGAAGGGACCTTCGACGGCCTGGACGCGCAGGAGATCTTGCTCTCGATGCTGAACTCGAAGATCGACTACCACACGCGCCGCACTTTCGGCTCGATGGAGCGATTCGGGGAGCCCGACCACGGGTCCGAACGTCGCCTTGAGAAGCTCAAGGCCACCCGTGACGCCGTCCGCGCCACGCTGGCCCAGGCGATCGAGGGCCGTCAGTCGGTCCGCATCGACTCGACCGTGCAGATCACCATCGAGGGCCGCCCCGTCGCCTGAGGCTCGCTCAGCATTCGATCGATGGGAGAACGGCTGGGTAGGAGCGCTGCGGCCTCCTACCTGGCCGTTCCCGATCATGATTCGAGGACCGCGGCCGCGCCGCCGACGGGGCCGCCTACGACCGCGCGTCCCGAAGCTCTGCGTCGATTCCCGCCATCCGCGCGCGACCTTGCTTGTCCATGGCGCTGACGACGATGGCCACCAGGAACCCAATCACGAACGATGGCAGGAGAACGTCGAGGTCCGCTAGCCGCTCCACCCAACCCTCAAGACCGGCGGACAGGAGCAGCGCCGGCGCCGCGAACTTGAAGAACGGCACCGCCAGGAAGCCAGCCACCATGGCGAACTTGGCGCCTCGCGCGGTGAGGCCGGACCAATACAAGCTGAGGATCATCGTCGGACAGAACGTGGCGGCAATGCCAGACCAGCCGAACATGATCGTCCAGAAGACGCCGTTCTCCTTGTCGTAGAGCATGATCCCGATGCCCACTCCGAAAGAAACGAGCGAGAGCGCCAGGGTCACACGGCGCGAAAGCGACATCAGGCGCTCGTCGCTCATGCCTGGGTGGCGGGTCTTCTGCCAGTAATCCCTCACGCCGGCGCTGGAGGCGACGACCAGGAGGGAATCGATCGTCGACATGATGGCGCTCAACACCATGGCGATGAAGCCGCCAGCGAAGAACGCCGGTAGGAGCTGGAGTGACATCTCAGGCAGGATGTTGTCGCTGTTGCCGCCGAGAGCTTCGGGCGCGTAGATCGCGCGCCCGAAGAGCCCGACCAGGACCGCGCCGGAATCGGCGAGAAGCGTCCAGGTGAGCGCCGTGATCGTTCCCGGGACGATCTGCCCCGTGTTCTTCATGGAGATGTAGCGCACGAAGACCTGGGGCGATCCCCAGAACCCGATGCCAATCGCCGCGAGCCCGCAAATGGACGTGATCGTGGCAAAGCTCCAGCCGCCGCTCCCTGGGCCGTCGGCGCCGGGACCGTGCCAGGTGAGTAGGTCGGGATCGATCCCCTGGAGAGCGCCGGTGATCGCCTCGTGTCCACCGACGTGGCTCCACGCCACAAGGGGCAGCGCGACGAGGCCGATCACCATCAGGGACCCCTGGAAGACGTCGGACCAGACGACCGCGGTGAATCCCCCTTGGGTGATGTAGAGCATCACGACGGCGAACCCCGCAGCGGCACCCACGTAGTGGTTCCAGCCAAGGAAGGCGTGGAAGGCCGTACCAGTGGCGAAGACCTGGGCTCCAGCGTAGATCGGAACGAACACGACCAGCGCTCCAGCGGCGATCAATCGCAGCCCGTGACCCGAATCACGGAGACGCGACTCGAGGTAGTCGGGCACGGTGATGGAGTCGTAGCGGTCGGTCAGGCGCTTGAACCGGTGCGCCATGAATAGCCACGCGCCCCCGACCCCGATCATCTCGCCGAGCACGACCCAGAAGGCCTTCACACCGACGGCGTAGCCCATCCCGGTCAAGCCGAGCAGGAGCCATGCGCTCTCGCCAGTGGCCCGTGCGCTGAAGGCTACGTTGAAGAAACCGAGGCGCTTGCCCGCCGCGAAGTAGTCGCGGATGTCGCTAGTCTTCCGCGAAGCCGCGACCCCGATCCCCAGTAGGATCGCCACGTAGAGGCCAATGGCCAGGAGCTTCATGACGGTCGCGTGATCCATGGGGAAGTGCCTTGCAGTGGGGAATGGAGACGGCCAGCGGCAGGTTGCCGACCGTCAGGCGATCATCGCAGCAATCGAGTGAGCCGATGCATGGACCGGGCAAGCTCAACCGTGCTTCGCTCCGTTTCCGGTCGAGGGCGCTCGCACGCCCTCATCATCCCATCGACCGCCTCGGCCGATTCATGGAACGCCAAATCCAGAGCCACGGGCCCTACGAGGCGGCTCGCATGAGCGCGGCCTCGCGGAGCTCCGCCGCGACCTTTCGGAGGCGCTTGAACAGGAGCTTGAGATCGTTCTCGTCAGCCTGGGCGTTGACCAGGGTCAGACGCACGACGGCCTCGCCGTCCACCATGGCGTAGCCGACCATGGCCAGCCCACGATCGGTCAGCTCCGCGCAGAGGTTCTCGGCAGAGACGCCGTCCACGGCGAAGCAGACGTTGAGGAACTCTGGCTCGCGCACCAGCTTGAGGTCAGGCGCCTCTTGCACGATCTTGGCCGCATGCAGTGCCAGGCTCCGGAAGCCTGCCAGGCGCTTGGCCAGGCCTTCGTTCCCCAAGGACTGCCAGAGGGTCCATAGCTTCAGGGCGTCGTTGCGGCGCCCGCACTGCAGAGAGCGCGTACCCGGGTTCAGCTCGTCGCTGTCGCCCTGAAAGAGGTAGCTCGCATTCTCGTCGAGGCTGCGGGCCAAGAGTCCACGCTCGCGAACCAGGACCACCGAACACGAGAGCTGGGCACCCATGAGCTTGTGGGCGTCCCACGCCATGGAGTCCGCCCGTCCGCACCCCGAGAGGTGGTCGGCTTGGTCCGGGTCAAGCACAGCCGAGCCGCCGAAGGCCCCGTCCACGTGCAGCCACAAGCCGTGGTCCTCGCAGACATCGGCCAGCTCATCGAGTGGATCGAAAGCGCCCAGGACGGTGGTCCCGGCCGTGGCGTTGACCATCATCGGCTCGTGACCGGCTGCCACGTCCGCGCGGATCGCCTCCTCGAGGGCGGCGGGAACCATGCGCCCGCGATCGTCGACCGCCACGCGCACCAGGTTTTCACTCCCGAGGCCGAGCAAGGTCACCGCTTTGGCAACCGAGTAGTGGCTGTCCTTGGAGGTGTAGACCCGCAGACGCGGGCCGCTGAACCCTTCAGCCCGGAGGCGCGGCCGCGCCCGGTCCCGGGCTAGCAACATGCCAGTCAGGTTGGAGAGCGACCCGCCGGGGGTGAAGACGCCGTCGGCGTCGTCGAAACCCACCAGCAGGCCCATCTGCTTGATGAGTTCGAGCTCGACCAGTACTTGGGCCCCGGCGACCTTGTACGTGTACATCGAGTTGTTCAGGGCCGCCGCCACGGTCTCGCCCAGGAGGGACGCGGGCTCTCGACCACCGAATAGCTGATTGAAGAAGCTGCCGGATGCCGTCGTCGGCGTGTGCCGCACGAGGTCGCGGAGGCGCCGCCCTACGGTCTCCAGACACTGCCCCTTGTTCGGCAGTTCCAGGTCCAGGACGTCACGCAGGGACTCGGGGTCCCTCGGAGGCACCACTGGTTCTCGAGCCTCCTGAGCCTGGCGCTCGAGAAGGATCCTGGTGAAAAGGTCGGCGACGTGTTCGAGCGGGTCGAGATCTGGATCCATAACGCCAGAGGAGGCTGCGGCAGGCGGGGAGGCGCCTCGGAAGACCGGGCCGCGTGCGTCCTTGGAGCAACAGGTTAACAGGATTCGGGTTCGAGTGCTGGCGATTCACTCGGCGGCTCAGACCACTAGAACCCCACGCAGCCCCGATCCTTGCGCCTTCTGTACAGGCTGTTACCTAGCGCCACATAGGCAGGAACGGGCACCCATCACGTCGACCGGATCCAAGCCATAAACGTCCTCCTGCGCGCCTATCGGCCGAATTGATGACTTCCTAGAGCCACCGCAGCGCTCGATCCAATTCCCGTCGAATCACCCCTTTCGAGGCCGATAGCGCGTCCACGGTATGGATCGCTGATCCCACATGGGGAAGCTTCCTCACGGCCTGAGGAGGCCCGCCTCGCGGAGAAGCCGCGCGGTGGCGAGGAGAGGCAGCCCGATGATGCCGGTGTAGTCGTCGGAGCGGATACGGTCGAAGAGGCGAATGCCCGCATCCTCGATGCGATAGCCGCCGGCGCAGTCGAGGGGGCGAAACTCGCGCACGTACGCCTCGGCCTCGGCGCGATCGAAGGGTCGCATGGTCAGCTCCTGGCGGTCGGTGTGACTCCAAGACTGCCCAGTGCCCTCGCACAAAAGAACGAGGCCGTTCACGAGCTCGTGCGTACGGCCCGCCATGCCCATGAGCTGCTCCACGCCGCGCTCCTCGGTCTCTGGCTTGACCAGCAGGCCCCCATCTGGATGGACTCCGACCTGGTCGGCACAGAGGAGATAGCGGTCGCCGCCCGCCGCGATCAGGGCCTCCGCCTTCGCCCGGGCGAGCCGCAGGGCGAATTCTGCGGGTCCAAGGGCTGCGAACTCCCCGTCGAAGGCCCGCTCATCGACCTCTGGGGACTCCTGGGAAAAGGGCACGCCTAGCCGGGCCAACAATTCGGCCCGATAGCGTGAAGACGAACCAAGAACTAGCTTCGATTGCTTCATGACGGCGTGCGAGGATACTGGGGTCGAGCCATGCCCACGCCCCACTCCAAAACTCCCACCCTCGTCGGCCTCGTCCTTTTTGTCGCGGCAGCCCTCACCGGCGCTTGGTGGCTCCTGCGCCAGGGGAGCAGCGATCTGCTGGACGGCGGGAATCCTGGCGCCCCGGCGCAGGTGACGCCAGATTCGGGCGCGCCGGCGGCGCCGGACCTGGTGCCCATGGACCTCACGCGGGATCCGAAGGGCACCGTCGGAGAGGGCCCCGGCCGCGAATCGGCCCCGGGCACCGGCACGGGCTCCGGCGAAGTCGTGATCGCCGCCGTGGACGCGCTCACCGGCGACGCGATCCCGAGGTTCTGGGCCAAACGGTCCGGCGCCGGAGAGATCGGCCGTGAAACGGAGCGCTTCCAGGCCGGGCCAGGGGAGACCCGCCTGGCCATCGACATCGGCGACCCCCCGGGCCTCCTGACGGTGCTCGGGGCGAAGTACGCACCCAAGGAAATCCGCCTCGACCGCCCCGGGTTCCTTCGGGTCGAACTGGACCGCTCGACCTCCATCGTCGGCACCGTTCGCGACGGCACGAGCGCTGTCGTCCCCGGCGCCCGGGTCACCCTCGAACGCCAGGTGCGTGACCCGGAGTCGTCGGCGATGACCTGGGGGCCGCCGAAAGACGCCTCCCTGGGACGTACCGACAAGGAAGGCCAATACGCCTTCTCGAACCTCCCCCCTGGCACCTACCGCACGAGCGCCCTCGCCGGCACGGTGAGCCACACTTCAGACGGCCACACGGTCAAGGTGGGCGAATGGACGACCATCGACCATTGGCTCTCCGAGGACGGGACCCTATCTGTCGAACTCGTCAGGCCCGATGGCTCGCCCTCCGCCAAGTCCCGGATCATGCTGGGCAATGGCGAAGCACAAAATGGTGAGCCGATCCTGGCGCGCTATACCGATGAGAGTGGACGCGCCGTCCTCGGTCCCCTGGAAAGGGGCACCTACGAGCTCACGGTCCTGAGCGACCACGGGACCCTCAAGCCTGTCTCCATCTCGCTTCCATTGGAAGGCGCAGCCCAGGACGGCCTGCGCCTGGAACTTCAGCCCCATCCGCAGGACGACTGACGTCCACCAAGCACCGCACCTCTCCTATGAACCTCACTCGCACCGCCATTCTCTCTCTCTCTATCCTCCTCGCCGCATGCAGCAGTGACGACGATGGGGGCAACATGGACATGGGTCCCACCGGCCCGTCTGCCTCCCTCTCCAGCATCGACACCTCGGGCGGCACCGACGGCATCGTGGCGCTTCCCATGAACGTCGACGCCCGCATCCTCGCGGTGTTCGAGCGTTACGCCGAGCTGACGGCGCCCAATGGTCGCCGGGTGCACTTCCTGGCCCAGACAGGCGTCTCCGACGAGCTGATCTTCCGCACGAGGGGCATCATCCGTCAGCACCTCTTCGAGGTCGATGGAACCACCCTCGGCACCGACAAGTCGGGCGTCTTCAACCGCATGGGCCTGCGCGGCGCGGTGATCGCGATCATCTCGAGCCCCGCCGCGTTTAGCGATGTGGACCCCGACGTGATGGCTTTCCAGGACTTCTTCGGCGACACCTTCGACACCGTCGACGCGTCGCAGATGGTGATGGAGGCTTCGGCGAATTACCTGCTGCCGTCCCCGGCCAACGACCCGACCATCGGCCAGTGCGCCGCCATCGTCCTACGCCAGGGCCTGAGCACCCAGGTGCCCTCGTTCCAAACGGCCCTCGATGCCGCCACGGACAACGCCGTCATGAACGGTCTCTACACGCCGCCGATGTCCGTCCCTGCGGACCGCATCGATGACGAGTACCTGGCCCTGGCCATGGACACGTACTACGGCATCTGGGGACACGACCCCAACAGCGACGGCACGGCCGGCGCCGGGTCGGAGTACGACTTCAACCTGCGCACCGACATGGAGGCCAGCGACGCCGGCATGGTCGCGGTCATCGAGAGCTTCTTCAGCCCCACCCACCGCTACCCCGCGTTCCTCGACGAGTCCTTCAACGGCTCGTTCGAAATGACCTTCGACGGCATCCTGCCCTACACCCACCGCTCGCAGTACCTCGAGCGTGCGGGCGTGCGCGGCACGTCCACGGCACGTATCAACGGCAACGAGCTGGACAACACCTTCATTGGTAACGACGTGGGCACGGTCTTCGAGGGCAAAGGCGGCAACGACGCCATCGACAGCAACGACGGGCCGGACGAGCTGATCCTGACGGGCAACTTCGCCGACTACCTCATCACCAACCCCGAGCCGACCATCACGCGCATCGAGGACACGGTGATGAACCGCGACGGCATCGACGACCTGCGGGGCATCGTCACCGTCCAGTTCGCTGACGGGCCTGTGAACCTCTGATTGGGGCACCAGGGGGCCCTCTGGGCCCTCCGTCACGGGCGCGTCACAGGGGTTTCGGCGGGCGGATAGGATCTAGTCGTCATGAAGAACAAGGTCCTTCTGCCTGCCGCGGCCTGCGCCGCGCTCCCCATCCTCTGGGCGGCCCTGCCGTCCAGCGGACCCGAAACTCTCACGGACCATGGCGCAGGGGTGCCGGCCCCGACGGCCAGCTCCTCCGGGGTTGAGGCCCCAGGCGCCACCGGCACCCTTAGCCTCTTGCCCCTGGGCGAGTTGAATGCGGCCGAGGCCCGGATCGCGGTCGCCGCCAAGGACAGTCAGGCCGCGGCGGCCCCGGGCGACGCCGCCCCGATCCCGCCC
>CAJXRJ010000035.1 GCA_913058555.1 uncultured bacterium | reverse complement strand
AGGAATGTTTCGCTTCCGGCTCCGTTCCGCTCAGGAGGCGCTCCAGCGACTGACGATCTCGCAGCCACTTGAACGCAGCAATCCCAGGACTGGACAGCGCCGATCCACGCGCCGTCCCATCTCCTGGGCCTGCTCCTCGGTCAGGTCGCCGCGCACCACCGCTGACAAGCGCGTCTGTTTGTAGCTGCCGTCGGAGTGCTCGGCCATCCCCATGAAGCCCGACAGGTCCAGATCGATCTCTAGATCGATGTCGATGCCCTGGATGGACACCCCAAGCTCCCCGGCAACCACCTGAGCCTGCTCGTTCTGGCACCCGGCCAAAGACGCAGCAAAGCACTGCATGGGGTTGGGGCCACTATTCTGACCACCCTCCTCGGTCGGCTCGTCCAGTTGAATCGTCCATTCCGTATCGGTGATCGCAACGGTGGTCGGCCACCCCTTGCCCTGGGCTGTGGCTCGAAAGGTCTCGGTATGCTGCGCTTGGTCTGTCATATCAACTCTCAAGAGTCTCTGTGTGTGAGGTCTTCACTTGGGCTTCGCGGGGAGCCCGGATCATATCTGCTCGGAGAGGTACCAAGTGCGACGACCGAAAAGGGGCGCAGCTCGTTCCGCTATCGGAACGTCACGGCCACCGCGGTCGTCGCGGTGACCCCGCCGGTATCCCGGGCGAGGAGCTGGAACGTCCAGGTGGAGCCGATGGTGGCCGCCACCGACGAGCCCCCCACCGGCAGCGCAAAGGGGTTGGCGCCGGCGGAAACCCGGCCGCCGCCGTCGGTGATCAGAGGGGCGGTCAATCGCCAGAGCGCCGGAGCGTTGGCGCAGAGCAGACCAAACGGGCCCACGGGCGACGGCTGCATGTGATCGGCGAGCGTGAAGATGGCGAACGTGTTCGACGGGAGCCCGGAGGCCTCGAGCGAGAAGCCCCAGTAGTTCGTGGCGCTGACGTCGCTCGTACCGACGCACCGCAGGCGGCCCGTGGCGCCGCTTGAGTTGGCGGGGGGCTCGCAAAAGGGCACTCCAGCGGTCACGTAGACGGGACGATCCGGCACGGCTGTCGTCCCGAACTCCTCCGCCCACACGAACGGGACCGGGTTGGCCGTAGGGGCGAGGTGGCGGCGCTCGCCACCCACTAGCGCCCGTGCCCTCACCCCATCGTCATGGACGGCTACTGCGGACCCAAATCCCCTCGCCCGGGTGTCGCCGGGCGCAGGGGACCCGTCGCGCAGCTCAGTGGCGGCCTGCCAGCTCGAGCCGTTGAAGCGGAATAGACCGGCGATGCCGACGGACTCGGTCTGGGTGCTCACGCCGGGGCCCCCGACGATGGCCACGTCCCCGTCGACCGCAAGTGCGACGCCGAAACGATCCACGGGCTGGAAGGCCCCATCGTTGAACTCTTGGATCGGATTCCAACTGCCTGCGCCCCCTAGACGGTAGGCCGACACGATCCCAGTGCCGTTGTTGCGCCGCGCCGAAACGAGAAGATGGTCCCCGTCCACAGCCACAGCGGTTCCGAAGCGATCCAGCACGGAGGCCGTCGGGGCGACCGAAGTCTTCCCCGCGAAGTTCCCGTTCGAGTCAAGGCGGTGCACGGTGACCGCACCGCCCAGCTGGCTCGAGGAGCGGTATCCGATCACGACGTGCTCGCCGTCGATGGCCAGATCCAACTGGGTCGCGCCCGCCGAGGAGACCCGCGGCTCCGTCAGGAGGTCTTCCAGGACCCAGTCCGACGCCCCCAATGGCAGAGCGTAGACCGCCACCGCGTACTCGTGCTGCGAGAACGCCTCGGTGGCGATCACCATGCGCCGCGCTTCCATGTCCACGTCGAAGGCCGTGCCAAAGAAGCGGGGAGCCACAATGGGCGACGGGATGATCTGGGCCGCCCAGCCGCCTGCGCCGTCGGGGCGATACGCCCGGATCGGTTGGCTTCTCACGCCGTGGATGACCTGCCCGTCCGGTCCCAGGCGAACCTCGGGGCTGGGGAAGGCCGTCGACAGGACGATGTTCGTCGGGCCGTCGAAGGCAGCCTCCAGGGCCAGGTCACTGGTACCAGGGAGCGGTGACCAGAGCTGCACCTTTGCGGTGGTCCCCGAGAGCCACGAAGTCACGTAGCGGCCGTCCTCCGCGTCGATGCCGATGAGGGCATCTCCGGTCGCCCCAACGCGTTCGAGGAGCTGCCCGTCGACCTGGGGTGAGGGAGAGACAGCGAGAGCCGGTGCGGCGAGGAGGACCGCAAGCGAGGCTTTGGCGAGCATGGAGTACCTACTTGGTATGGAAGCCTATGCGAGTAGAAAGGGCGAGGACGGGGCGGACCGATGCCGCCCACAGGCGCGCCCCCGCGCTTGTCACTGTAAGGCGACAACGACGCGGGGGCGCTCCGGGAGACGATTAGCACTTCAGATAACGGGTCATCACCATCGGGAGCCTCATCAGCCCAGGGTTGACAGGCCCATCCACATTATTGGAACGAGATCTCGATCCCGTTCGTGAAGTTCGAGCCGAGGCCAACACCGTCGCGGTGCCAGGCTTGGAAGCTCCATGTTTGGCCAGCCATGACCCCGACGGTGCCGGGGCCTTGCGGCACGGCGGTCAGGTCGATCGGCAGCGAAAACGATCCGGTCGCGCCCGAGTTCAAAATCTGGTTCGGATTCGAAAGGCGACCGACCACCCCGCCGAGGCAGATGTTGCCATTGCTCGTGCCGCCGGCACCGACGATGTAGGCCTGGGTCATTGACGTCACGAAAAATCCAAACTGGTTGAGCGGCAAATCGCTCGCGGTCACCGTCAGGTCGTTCGCCATCGGGTCGTCCTGCCCGATGGCCGACATCGAACCGGTGTTGCCAGTCGAGTTTGCTGCCGCGACGCAGTACGGCGTACCGATCGGGCTATCGATCATGTAGGTCTGGAAGACCAATCGGGTGAACGGGTCGGGCGCTCCGTCTAGCAGCAGTTCGTGGGGATATAGCGCAATGAATGTACTGTTCGCCTGATCCCAGCCTTGGTTCAGGTTCAAGTCCCAACCGAACAGGTCGATGACCGGATCACCGACCTGGATCAAGAAGAAGTCTCCGACGCCAAAGTCGAGTCCCGCCGCGGACGTATCGATGAACGTGTTCGTGAAGAACTGCGTGGGCGGCGGCTGGACGTCTCCGCTCCAAAGCTGGCTGCCCTTAACGCCGGCCGCATCGTCCCACTCGTAAATGGCGACGGGCAACGTCGCGGCGGACGCGTTGAACTCGGCGATGCGGATGACGAAGCCTTCGAGTCGTCCGGCGAACTGGACTTCGACGGCCTGCTCATACACAAATGGCGCGAAGCCAAGAGCGTCGGCGACGTTGGTGATCGAAGTGTTGTCCTGGTCGAGCGTGCCGGTCTGAGCGGTCGCGGCACCGATTGTCGAGAATGCGGCGAGAGTGAGGGTTGCGGTGAGTCGAATGGGCTGCATGGGAGGCCGCTCAGGAGTGGAGATGGGCGGAGATTCGGGGAGGGACGTTGACCCGAGATTCTACCTGGATACTTTCCCGGTCGCGACAAGCCGTGCCTCTGGCGCCCCCCCCTTTCCAGGCGATTCCCTTCATCAGATGGACGCCGCCCCCCTGTGCTGCTGCTCGTCACGTGATGTGGATTGCGCCCCCGGAGAGCCCTGGCGAGGAAGGAGGGGCCGGTGCCATGGCGAAAGACCAGGTAAGGCCAATAGACTCGCAGTCATCATGCAGGCGTACACGAGCATTCGACGAGCTGGTCCAGCCATCGACGCAAGTCAGATTCCCGTGCTCGAAACACCGAGGCTTCGGCTGCGTGCCTTTGAGCTCCGCGACCTCGCCGCAGCGTGCGCCATGTGGGCCTCCCCGGAGGTGGCACATTTCATTGGCGGACAGACCCGGAGCGACGCAGAGGTTTGGTCGGCGATATCGCGAACCTATGGGCATTGGGCACTGCTCGGCTACGGCTATCTCGCGATTGAAGACCGGGCAACCGGCACCTACCTCGGCCAGGTTGGGTTCCTCGAGAAGCTGCGAGACGTCTCGCCCTCCCACGTGGGAACACCCGAAGCTGGCTGGGCGCTCGCCCCAGAAGCTTGGGGGAAGGGGATCGCGAGCGAAGCCCTTTCAGCCCTGCTGACATGGTCTGACAGAGCACTCGATGCCGAGCGCACCGTATGCCTCATCGATCCGGGGAACTTGCCCTCCATTCGCGTCGCGCAAAAGTGTGAGTACCAACACAAGGCGAACGTCAGCTTCGGATCCAGCCAGACCGGCCTCTTCGAACGAGCGGCTGCCATCACCGGATCATGATCCGCGCGGCGAATGCGCGGATAACAGTCGCAATGGCGATCCTCGACCAGATATCGACGTACGCAGACCTCAAGCGGACCGACGGGGAGTTGGCGCCCGATGGCCCCGTTCCTGAGCTTCTGGTGGCTGCACCCGCGAGCGCATCTCAACATCCCTTCCATCTCTAGACCATGCGCCATGCACACCTCCCTCACTCTCGCCTTCATCGCGTCAGCGGCCGCAACATGGGCCGCGCCATCGCCGCTCGCCCCTTCCTCTGACGCCGATTGGCCTCCAGCTCCCCATGCCTGCTGGCTCGACATCACGATGGACGAGTACGCCGCCCAGCTGATCGCCGTGCTCGCCACCGATCATCGCCTGCCTGATTTCAAGTACATCACCGACGAGGGGTCTCTCATCAGCAAGAGCAGCGGTGTCCGAGTCTCGCTCGCCAACACCTACGCAGCGTTCATGGAGCTTCCTCTCGGCGAACGGCCAGCGTCGATCAGGCGGGTCGCAGCGGGGATTGCCAGGATGCGTGACGACGACCCCCTCCTTGAGGAGGTGCGGGGCATGCTCTTGCCAAAGGTGTGGAGTCACAGTGGCCTTGGCATGCTGGCGGCCGAACGATTCGGGCTTGGCGCAACGAGCACCGACGTCGCAGTGACCGTCCCAGGCTGGAGACTGGGTGAGCACATGGCCGCATTCCTCGCGATCAACTACCCCGACTCCGTTCAGGCAGTGACCCCAGAGCTGCTCCTTCGCTGGGGTGTGCCGAAGGAGGTATTGTGCAATGAGGCGGAGGAGCGGCTCGCGAGCCTGCGGCTGTCGTGGGAAGCGATGTCGATCGAAGGCGAAGACGGACCGTTGATTCTGCTTCCGGAGTTCCCAGAGGATGAAACCTACTTTGCGTCACAGCTGCTGCTCGTCGCCAAAGATGAAAGGTTGGGCGTCCAGGACGGTGCGCGGGCGGCCCTTCCTTCGAAGGACACCCTCCTGGTGTACATCGATACAAGCGCCGGCCTCAATGAGATTTTCATCGGCGAGATCGAACGGGCTTCGAGCGGCCCCTACCCACTATCGCCGGTCCCGCTTGTTCTGAAGGACGGCGTCTGGAAAGACTGGACGGTGCCGAGTGATGATCCGCAGCGGCATCGGTACCGAAATGCGTTCCGGGAGTTTCAGTCGTCGCTCTACGCAGGACAGGCTTCGGTGCTAAGGGGGCTACAGGACTCTCTGGTCGCGAACGACGGCGACCGGGCTGCGGCGCCACCGGCCATCCCGAAAGATCGGATCCCGGCTGAATACATCGCGACGTACGAGCTGTATCGAGAGGAGGGCGAGGCGGAGCTCTTCTCGAGGACGATCTGGGCCGAGAACGTGGACTACCTGCTGCCAAGGGTGGACAGACTCGCGCTCCTCCCTGAGGGGGGCGGCCCAGAGGACGTTGTCGCGGTGAAGTGGAGCCAGGTGGAGGAGCTGGCCAAGGAGCTGCTCGTCCCCGTTCCAGGCACCGTTCCCCCGCTCTACCGAACGCGAGGCTTCCCCGGCAAGCAGGTCCTGAAGAGGCTCACGAAGCCCAATTGATCCCCGCTGGGGGTCTCTATCAGGGAGTGCCGAGCTGCGCCTCGATGGAGTCACGTGCCGAGGCGCTTCTTTAGCTGGGGCCCCATCAAGTGCTTGAGCACGTCGAAAGGTTCGCACTTGCCGGTGGGGTCAAATTCGATGGGTCCCATCTTCTTGCAGACCTTGATCGCAGCGGCGTTGAGCGTCTTGGAGCGCTTTCCCATCCCCATGAGGGCAGCGCCCATTGCCATGCGGACGGAGACGGGCTCTTTCGCTTGGCTCTTCTCGATCTTCGCGATGTGCGCCAGGAAAGCGGCCTCGTCCGGGACGGCCTTCTTCTTCCACTTGGACACTTCGTAAAGCAGGGCGTAGCCGCAGCCCCTCCTGACCGGGTCCTTGCTCTTGGTCCAGGTCTGAAGAAGCTCCACCACGAAGGGCGTCTTCGCGAGCGTCGCATCGCACGAAGAAAAGACGTGGCTGAGGTAGCCCCCATGGAGCTCCTCGACCTGCCGTTCCGCCTGCTCCATCGTCATCGACTTGGGGTCGTCCACGAGCAGCGAGAGGACCCTCATCTCATAGACCTTGGAATTCCAAAGGGCCTTCGCGAGCTTCGCATCAGGGCCGATCCCCTTGGCGTACTTTCGCAATCGTGTCAGCCCAATCCCGTAGCTTGTGAGCCCACCCGACGCCTCTGCATGGGCCTTCCAATGGGCCATGCCGCGCGGGTCTTTCTCACGCTTTAGGTAGGCAAGCACTTCGGACTTCTTCATGGGGTCGAGTCTATCCGGCATTCACCCGTTCCGCCGTCCGGGTGGATAGTCGCCGCCTCTGAGAGCGCCGAACGGCGCGACGGCAACGCCATGGCGTGGAGGGGTGTTGACCCCGCCCTGCGGGCGATCAGCGCTCATGTGGTCCAAAGGCAATGATGCCCATCCCAAGCAGCGCCACGGCCGCCCCAACGAGGTCCCAGCGGTCAGGGCGTACGCCGTCGATCCGCCAGAGCCATAGGACCGCGACCGCCACATACACTCCGCCGTATGCGGCGTAGGTGCGGCCAGCAGCCGACGGATGAAGACTCAAGAGCCAGGCGAAGAGCGCCAAGCTCAGGCCTCCGGGAACCAGAAGCCAAGGCGATTTGCCTTGCTTCAGCCAGAGGTACGGCAAGTAGCACCCGGCAATCTCGGCCAAGGCCGTCAGAACGAACAAGCCAACGGTCTTCATCGCACGCTCCCTGTCCTACTCACGGCACCTGTAGGCCCTTCACCCGCTCAAGAAACGGCACGGCCTCCTCGAATTGCTTGAGCCGATCCACGATGGAGCCATTGGCCTTCACGAAGAACACGTACGGGATACTCTTCACCGCGTAGGCCTTCGCAAGCTGCGGATACTCGTCCAAGTCCACGAAAATCACCTCGACACCCCCCAGTGCCTCGGCGACCTCGGAATTCGCCATCGTGACGGCCTTGAGCTTGTTGCACGGTGCACACCACTCAGCCCAGAAGTCGATGATGACCGGTCGACCGTCCCTCTTCGCCCGCCCCATCGCCTCGACGAAGAATGCGGGAGCGTCATCTGGCACGGGCGCCAGCGTGATGGCCGGATCGTTGTCTGTAGCCTTTTGGGTGGCTTGGGTGACGATCGTCCCGTAGCCAACGCCGTCGATGACGGCGGCGAGCTTGTCAGGATCGGTCTCTTTCGGGTCGTAGGTGAGGGTGACCTTGTCGTTGTCGTAGTCCCAGGAGATGTTCCATGCTTGGTGAGACCCATCCAGGGCCTCGGTGACCGCGTCCGGTCAAGCCATTCATGTCGCGCCGGAGGCCGTCTTCTTCATCCCGAGCACGTGAAAGGTCACTTCATTGGGCTCTTGCTGCGGGGCTTGCGGGCCCACATCGGCGGGGTTCGTTTCTACGTCCGCACCCGTACAGGACGAACACGTGGCGTAGACGCCAGCCGTGACCAGGGCGGCGAGCAAGAGGGTCAGGTTCTTCATGTGGGGCACCTTCAGGCTTGGCGTAGCCCAGAGGCCACGCCGTGATGGAACTCTTGGCTCTCGCCAACCAGCAGCAGGTGAGACGTCCTTGCCGAACGAGATGCCAGCAAGCCGCACCATCGCCGAGAGTGATAGGTACGGGCGGAACAAGCGCGGCTCGGTATTCTCGTGGCGACCGATTCGCGCTGAGCCACACGGAACCGCGGCCACCGATCCTACTTCACGGCCGCAGCGCTGGGCTCAACCGGTCCGACGTAACCCGTGCTCACGACGACGTCGTCATACCAGACCACGTTCTTCTGCTTGGCGGCATGGATGTAGATCCCCACGTCGAACCGTTTCACGCGAACGAGCTCGTCTGTGCGCCAGCGGATCCCATCTAGATGCATGTACAGTTCGCCATCGATCCACGCGGCAAGCTCACCGTTCGACTTGCCGACGTCGTTGACCTGGATCATCTGTTCGAGGCAAACCCATTCACCCCGCTTGGGAACGCGCCGCTGCTCCTTCGGGGGCTCGAGCATGATGCCCCACCAGTTGCCATCGCGCCCCTTCTTCATGTCGACCCAGTAGGCGTAGAGGAACATGTAGCCCGGCGAATCCTCCCGTCCCCAGTCACGCCACGGTTCAAAGCCGCAGGTGAACCGATCGTCGCCGCGTGGCCGGACCCCGGCCTTGCCCATACCGTCCCACTTGCCAGTCCCCGCGACGCCGGCGAGCCCCCCGCCGGTGTGGTTGAGGTTGCCCTGGTCATAGTCCTCCGCGAATCGGATGTAACGGCGGAAGTAGATGCGATCGTGCCCGGCGTCCCCGAGCCAAGCGCTCGCACCCGAGCCCGACGAATCGCCTTCGCGGTCGGGCGCCACGCAGCGGAGTGACGTCTCCCCCCGGTGGGGCGTCCCGTCGAGCGACACCCGGCCGTCGGCCCGGCCACGGATCTCGAAGAACTTCGAGAGGGACTCAGCCCCGTGCTCGAAGTCGTTCTCAAACAGCACCTTTCCCGGCTTCTGCAGTGCAGCGAGTGCCTCCTTGTCCTTGCGCGTGTCGGCGGTGACGTCCCGGGGTGGGGACGCGGCTTCACTCCACGCCGGCGGCTCATCTTGCCCCGCGGGAGCCAGAACCGCCGCGAGAACGATGATTGCTCTGTGGGTTGTCATTCAAACAGGATAGCGCGAGTTTCAGAGCTGGGCCGCGCCACCTTACCCCGCTCCGCAAGCGGACGCCTCTCGGGCCCCCGGAGCGGTGCAGCTACGTTCGCAAGCTATTTTCGAGTTCCCGTGTCCGTCTCCGGCCTTCGCGGCATCGGTCCTGTGGCAACCGCCTCTTCAACGCGGCAGCCTCCACATCGACCCCCTCGAAACCCAAGTTCACCTGGAGCTTGGATGACTTTTTCTGAATCTCGCCCACTAGCAGCCGCCGCCGTGGTCCTCCTCGCGGGACTGCTCAACGCCCATGCATCCGCAACTCCCCAGTCCTTCAGGAACCTCGGACCAGAGTCGGAGCAGGCGCCGGCTCGACTGTTTCAGTCGATCGCAAAGACCATCTCCATGCCCGACCTCGAGCTGCCTCTGACCAAGCCGGTGACGATGCAGCTTGGGCTGGCGTGGATCCAAGCGTCGGAGGATGCCCGGCACATGCAGAACATTCTGGGGTCCCTCCTCGGGGCCCCGGGCACGCCAACAGGCGCCGTCCAGAACCTCATGGCTAAGTTCGCGATGCTCGAGGAAGGCATGCTCCTACTTGGTGGCAATCTCATGGACGATGGGCTCGATGACGATGCAGGCCCCGACCTCTGCTCCAAGGCGTTCGCCGACCTTTCCGACGAACTCGTGGGTCTGAACCCCGGCTTCGCGCGGGCTGCCTGGCACCTGCAGCTGGCGTCAGCCGAGATGGCAGCGCTCGTCGACCTCATCAACGACGACCTACTCACAACCGACGCCAGGAACGCAGCGCTGAGTGGACTCACGGGCTTCGGACAACGCATGGAATCCGTTTCGGACGGGCTGATCAACCAAGACTCCTACAGTGATGTAAGCAACACCTCGGAGATCGGTGGAGGCACGGGGGACGGCGGGACCGCTGGAAACCTCTCTTGCCCGGACACCCACCCTTTCGCGGCTTGCGTAACGTTTGTCTACACGGTCTACCAGGCCGACGGCGTCGAGTGCGGCCCATGGACGATCGACCCCGGTCAGTTCTCGTTTCGCTACTTCCACGACTACGTCTGGTACAGCCGCCGGTGCACGTGGCTCACCACGGTCTATACGATCGACTACTGCACCTGCTACGCCACGGATCTCGACCGAACGCTCGGGCGCGCTCCCCATGAAGAGCCTGTCGTGTACGGCGACTACTCGTTTGAGATCGACTTCACGAGTTCGTCTACGTACGACGAGAACAACCTCAATGGGCCACCGAGCATGACGCCAACGACGCCCGAACCCACGATCGACATCTATTGATCGCCAAGGTGCGGGACCATCTGAGGCGTACTTGCCCCGTCGCAGATGGCTCCGCACGTCACAGGGTGGGGCGACTTGCTGACTCAGCGCGTATCCCAAACGCGCACGGTCCCATCTGCCGAACATGAGAAGAGTCGGTCGCCAGCATCGGAGAATGCAAGATCCCCGATACCCGCCGTGTGCCCCGCCAAGCGTACGAGGCGCCGGCCATCCCGTGCATCCAGAATCTCCAGGCCGCCGGCCCCGGTACCGATCGCAATGCGGGGCTCCGTCGGATGAAAGGCCGCGCTGATGACGGTCTCTCCGACCCCCTCCGTAAGCCACTGTCTCGCCCCGGACTTCCATAACGCAGCACCACTCTGGTGTCCGATCAGCATCCGGCCGCCAGCGGAGTCGACACTAAGGCATGTAACCGGCTTCGTTCGCAGAACGAGCTCACGTGCCCGACTTCCAGCCGCAACGCGCCAGACCTCGCCGCCGTCGCCGCCAGCTAGAATGAGACCTCCGCCCGTCATCTGGAACGTGGAGGACTCGAGCAGGAGAGGATTGGACAGGTCAAGTGGAGCTGGGTCAGTTAGATCAAACAGGTGCACCGCCAGCCCGCCGCTTGGTTCGCGGGAGCATGTCACGGCCCATTCGCACTCCTCGTCGAAACTAGCGCGTCCGATCTCCCCGAGCTGCGCGTGCCGCTCCGTCTCGAGTGCGAGGCCGGGCAATCGCCAGGAGCGAATCCACCCGTCGTGTGTACAGGCGTAGAGGTGATCTCCGTCGGGGGAATACTCGACCTCAAGGACGTGGGATCCCTTCGAAGGAATCGACTCCAGTGGCTGCAGATCGAACAATGACCACCTCTGGACCTGGCCGCCAGGTTGCCCAACGGAGATCTCCTTGCGGTCGGAGTTCAGCGCGATCGAGCGCTGGTATTCGCAGCCCTCCAGAACCGTCACGTCGTCCGTTCCCGGGCGCCAGGATCTCACCGTTCCATCGGTGCTTGAAGCTGAGAACACACGCCCGTTCTCATCGGCGATGAGTGAGTCAACGAAACCGCGGTGGCCTATGAGCGTGGCCAGCGGTACCGCATCCCGCACGCGCCAGCAGAGGATCTGACCATCATCCCCCCCGGTGAAGGCCTCCTCACCGTCCGCCGAGATCGCAAGCGAGCTGACCGATCCGCTGTGGGAACGAAACACCAGAGGTGGCTCGTCACCCTCCACTGGCCAAATGCGTGCCGTGCCATCCAGCGACACCGTCACGACCTGTTCGTCACCGGCGGCAAAGCTAGCACCGCGCACCCAGCGTGAGTGCCCGGTGAGGTCCCGCTCCAGCTCAAAGCCCGGGACCGACCAGATACGTGCATGCTCATCCCAAGAGCAACTGAGCAAGCGGGAGCCTGAGCCGTTGAAGCTCAACTGCATCTGCCCCTCATCGTGCGCTACCCATCGAGCGACCTCTCCCAAGCCTGGCAATCCGTAGACGACGACCTCGCCGGTTTGCAGGCCGCAAGCCAACCAGCGCCCTGTCGGGTCATAAACGGCACAGTGCAGGTGAGCCTCCCCCACCCGAACCTGCTCGATCGTCTCCAGCGTGTCGGCGCGCAGGACACACAACGTTCCGTCTCGGAGCGTCGCTGCCAGGGAATCTCCATTCGGATGGAACTGCACAGAGGTCATCCACGTGGGCCCGTCGCCCACCTCTCCCTTGGAGTGGAGAGAGCGGCGACTCACGAGTCGGCCGCTCCTGCTGTCCCGGATGTCCAAGGCTGCGAGCTCGCGCACGGCCAACAGTCCGCCATCAGGTGAGAGCGCAAGCCCTTGCACTTGATTCGGTTGCCAGTCTTGGGGGTATTCCCCTTCGCTGTGATCCAGACGCGACTGAAGGTGTCGCCATTCCCAGCCGCGCAGATCTGGAGGTGTGCCCATGAGGCGAGCGCTAGCAACGTGAATGTGACCATCCCGAATCGCTGATTCTGCCGCCTGCAGCACCGACGCATACGCCACCCATCGACTCTCGCGTGCCGTTTCGGCGGAGACCCGCCAGAGCACGAGGCTCGCGACGAGGCCCAGCATGAGCGCCGCCAGCCCTCCGACGACCGCACGGTTCTTGCGTGTGAAGAGCCCCATTCGGTAGATAGCAGAGTCCGGTCGCGCAAGAACGCGCTCTCCCGCCAGGTGCCGCCGAAGATCTTCAGAGAGCGCCTTTGCGCTCGCGAAGCGTCGCTCGGGCTCCTTGCGCAACGCAGTGGCAACAACCCAGTCGAGGTCGCCACGCAGGATGTTCCGCGTCGCCTTCTCCTGGACGAGGTCGCTGGGTCGCGCCGGACGGGTCTCGCAAATCAATCGCTCAAGGTCAATCTGGGACGTCGTACGTGCGTCGTAGGGCCGCGATCCAGTAAGCACTTCGCAGAGCAACACGCCCAGCGAGTAGACATCCGACGTTGCACCGGTCGCGTCGCCCCGGACTTGCTCCGGGCTCGCGTACTGAGGGCTATAGAGACGTTGCCCCGTACGCGTCATCTCGATCGTCTCGCGTTCGTCTTCCACTCCAAGGACCTTGGCGATGCCGAAATCCAGAAGCCTCGGCGTGCCTGCCCGGTCAACCAGAACATTGTCTGGCTTGAGATCGCGGTGAACGACACCCCGTTCGTGGGCGTGCTGAACGGCATCACTTACGACGAGGAAGAGCTCGATTCGGTCTGCAATCGGCAGATTGGCTTCACGACAGAACCGGTCGATCGGCACTCCGTCAACGAACTCCATAACAAAGAAGGGCCTGCCGTCCTCGCGCACGCCGCCGTCGAGGAGGCGTGCGATGCCTGGGTGCTCCAGCCATGCCAGTACCTGGCGTTCGATTTCGAATCGGCGCATGAGGTCATCGGTCGCCATTCCACGCTGGATGAGCTTGATCGCCACGCGCTTGTCGTAGGCACCATCGTTGCGCTCACCGAGCCAAACCTCGCCCATCCCCCCCTGACCGAGAAGCTCGACCAGCCGGTAGGGCCCAACGAAATCTCCCTCGCCCATTCCCCCGGGGATCTTCGGGATCGGTCTGAGGAACGATGTGTCACGTTCACTGGCAACCAGGTCCCGTAGTTTCTTCTCGAACCGCAAATCTCCACCGCACGAACGCACGATGAAATCCGCGTGATCCTCGGGTGGAAGGTCCAGGAGCTCCTCAAGTAGAGGCTCCAACAGGTTCCAATCGAGGCCCGTCATCTGGGCCGACTAATTTGAACCCATGTCGTTCAGCAACCACAATCGAGCCAAGCGCCAATCGCGTTGCACGGTAGCTGTCGAGCTATCCAGGACATTGGCAGTCTCTTCAACCGTCAGGCCGCCAAAGAAACGCAACTCCACTACTCGGGCGCGGCGACCGTTCGATTCGGCGAGGCGCTTCAACGCATCATCCAAGATGACCAGGTCCATCTCACGTTCATTGTGCGCGGAACGCGCTTCATCGAGTGGTACGCGCCGGTGACCCCCACCGCGTTTCTCGCACTGCTTGCGCCGCGCATGGTCAACCAGGATCGAACGCATGGCGTGCGCGCTCGTGGCGAGGAAGTGCGTCCGGTCCCGGATGCGGGCGCTGGCCCCGATCATGCGAATCCACGCCTCGTTAACGAGCGCTGTGGGTTGCAGCGTGTGGGCATTGCCACTGATCACCCGAAACTGTGCCTCCGCGATCGAACGAAGCTCGATCCGGAGTAGATCGTAGAGCTCCGCACCCGCCTGACTGTCCCCCGCAGACATGCGGTCGATCAGCGACGTCACCTCGCCGCTGCGGTCCCTGGGGCGTACGTCAGACATGAAGAGCCCATCATAGGGGATCCCAAGGGACATGTCGTCTCGGCCTGGGAGCCGGCTGCATGAGGCGCCCAGGGGCCGCTCTCAGCCCCGACGAGCCGCCCTTCGAACAGGCTGCCTACCAGCCAGGCATCGGATCTTGGCGGATTTGAGAATCGGGTGATCGAGACCGATGACGAGCTGCGTTTCTCAGGTGCGGTCGCCAACGGGCCGCGCTCATCTCACCGCGGGCCTACCCGCGGGCCTCCCCTCCTGCCACAGATTGCCTGCCGGCCCGACCATGAGAATCCCCGTAATGCCCCCCCCCGTCTCTTGTTCGCTGCTCGCGGCCTTTGCAGCGAGCTTCACCCTCGCCCCAGGCGCTCAAGCACAGGTCCCCAACGACGACTGTTCCGGCGCAATCCCGCTGAGTAGCGGATTCCATACCGTCGCGCATCTTGGCGCGACCGACAGCGGCTTCCCATCAAACTGCGTCAGCAACTTCGGCATCGACCTCTGGTACTCATACACGGCCCCAGTCGACGAAATCGTCTACCTGACGGTCACGCTGCCCCCGTCAACGTGCGGCGTGGTGGATCCGAACTGGGTCGAGGTCTTTGACTCAGACGATTGCAGTTTGCTGACGACGCTCGTTTGCGCCGAAGGCCCCTGCGTGAACGGAGGTGCCATGGCCAGGTTCTTCGCAGCCGCAGGCTCCACCCATCTCTTCCATGTTGGCGGTCTCACGAACTCCCCGGAGTGGACAATCGACATCGCGCCTTATGGGCAGGATCACGTTCTGGGGGCGCTACCGGCGGGCGCGGGATCCACTCCCTTCGATACCACGGGCGCGACGCTCGGATTGCCCGAGCTAACGTGCAACGCCGGTGCCGGCGCGGACATCTGGTACCTCTACACAGCGGATTGCGATGGGCCCGTCGACATTGAGCTCTGCGGCAGCACCTTCGACACTGTCCTCGAAGTACGTGATTGGCCGGTGTATTCAACCTCCTACCTCTGCAATGACGACGCTTGCGGCCTCCAAAGTGCCGGCACGCTGATGGCCCAAGAGGGCGAAGACTACCTCATCCAGATTGGTGGGGTCGGGAGCGCGACGGGGACGGGAACGCTAGTCATCTCACCTCCAGACCCCGCACCGAATCCGACATGTGCCACTGCTACGCCGGTAGGCCTCGGTTCGACCCCCTTCACGAACTACTGCACGCCCTCCCCTGTACCGACCGGCAGCTTCAACTGTGGCATCTTTTTTTTCGCCAGACACGGCGTTTGGTTCCGTTATACCGCCCCCTGCAGCGGAGTGACCACCATCGACACCTGCGGAAGCGAGCTCAGCACCTTTCTCGCCGTTCACGATGCTGGGCCATGCGGAGCCAGCCCGATCATCGCCTGTGCAGCCGATACATGCGGCGACCAGAGTGATGTCAGCTTCATGGCGGTCGCAGGGAGCGACTACCTCGTACATGTCGCCGGACGCAGCAACGGCGCGGTATTCCTCGGTACCGGAGTCCTGAACATTCAAGTCGATGAGGCTCTCGGTTTTCCGGTCTGCGAAGGCGTGGCGAACACGACAGGTCTCGGGGCCCGCTTCACCATGTCGGGCTGCGATATCGCGGCCGATAACGCAGTCTTGTTCAAGGTGGATCAGCTCCCCACGAACTCGAACGGCTTCTTCGTCAACTCGCGCGACGTATTCACTGTCCTGAATCCTGGTGGTAGCGTCGGGAATCTCTGCATCGCGAGCCTTTCGATGGGACGTCACTCAGGAGATGTGCTCAACTCCGGCACCAGCGGAGAGGTCGAGTGGGCGCCCAACCTGTCGGTTCTGCCCTGGCCAGGGGGAGCGGTCCCCGCCGCAGCTGGAGAGACCTGGTACTGGCAATACTGGTACCGCGACTCCGGCGCCACGTCGAACTTCTCAAGTGCCCGCGGAATCACCTTTCAGTGAGCCGTCCGGCCACGGCGGCGACGTGCAGCCCGGGGCGACCTTGGTCGTCCTGGCCTGCACCGGCCGTCACGCCCGGAGGCCAACCGCTCCTTGCGACGTCGAAGACACGGCATCCCCGCGACCGGTTTCGAGTGAAGAAGATCTGAGGCATCAGGGCCCAAGGATGCCTGCTAGCGGGCGCGCGGCCTCGAGCACGACCTGCCCCTCCCCATGGTCATCGCCGATGGCTAGCCGCCGAGCTACCTCGCCCCTACGCCGCCCAACAGAGCGCGGAATGCCGATCGTGTGGCGTCCAGGTCTTTCTCTGCCGCGGGCAGCACCTCCACTTGCTGCCCGAGGAAGTCCATCCTCAGAATCTGCTCCGCCAGGTACGCGGCAACCTCATTCGGGTGGTCGTGGCCTGAGCGGATCGCGAAACGCTCCCGGAACGCCCCGAGCCGCGCGAGCGGAACCGCTGGACCTGGAGCGAAGAGCCCGTTCGCTCCGGGCTCCAGTGGCCGCAATTCCTCGTGTAAGATGAGACGGCCGCCGCGCTTGATCATCGTTGTCGCGAGCCAGTAGAGGATCTCGTCCACCTCGATTGCCCAGGTCGAGGAGAGCGCATCTGGGTTCTGCACGAGGTTCATGCCGGCGCTCGCGCCGGGGTCGATCTCGACACGTTGATAGCCGTAGTCAGAATAGAGGGAGGCGAAGGCGTGTGGAGCGAGACGCTGGGCCACGTGGAGCTTCTCGTGCAGGAGGACCGTCAGGGCGAATGCTGGGTCCTTCTCGATCCTCGCCAGAGCTCGCGGTCCGAGGACAATCGAAAGTCCCCTGGTGTGCGGGAATCCCCGACAGAAGCCATCGCGAACCTTCACGAAATTCCAGGGCAAGCGCGCAAGGAGCGGCCACTCAGCGCCCATCAGACTTTGCAGGTCCGCGACACGGCCGCGCAGGACCTTCTTCTCCTGGTCCGTGAACTCCGCGGCGTAACCGGCGTGCTTCTCGCGCGCGAAGGCCAGCCGCGCCTCCGTCCCCAGGGGAATCTCGGCGTCCGGCGCCAGACTCAAGACGAACCTCAACTGATCGGGATGCGCGCCCGTCACGTATGGCCCCCAGGTTTCGTCCAGAAGACGGCGAGCCGACTCAGCGGAGGTGTAGAAGCGAAGGCGCGCATTCACCAGCGGGCTTTCCATGACCGTATCCCGCTGCGACTCGTGCAGGCCACCGACCGCCAGCCTCTCCTCGAAAGGACCACCCCCTTGCAGGTTGAACGCCTCGTCCGGGACACGTGGATCATCGACGGTGTGCCGTAGATTGAGGCAATGGCCGACCTCGTGGGCGACCACGAAGGCCTCCATCATCGGATCGTTCGCGTCTGGCGTTGGCCCCAAGCAGACGAAGCAGATGTTGCCGTTCTGCAGACCGCGGCCCAACGGGCCCGCCTGGCCGTCGACAGACGAGACGAACAGGAGGGTGACGATGCGTGGGTCGCGGGAGATCATCCCGTTCGCTTGCCCGGCCGCAACGATCACATCGAGGTTAACCTTGCCCTGCCTGGCGTCCCCATAGCTCCATCGCCGCGGCGGCAAGTAGAGGAACTCAAGATCCGCTTTCGTGTAGACGCGATCGACCCACTGCTTGGGGAGAGCGAATGGTGCGGCGTGGCTGCCATCGTCGTCGCACAGAACGACGGGCTGCAGGATCACCACGTGCTGCCGATCCACTGCGCCACGCACCTCCTTCGGGGCCCTCGCCGCCTCAGGCGCGCTGGCATCCTGGGCGCTGGATGTTGCCGGGAGGCAAAACGCAATGATCGCGAGCAGCCCGAACCGGAGGACAGACGAGACTGTTCCTGGTGTCATTGTGTTGTGTGGGGTTGCCGAGCGGTCGTTCCGCCGTCTGGCGGCCATCAAGTTGACTACGGGAGCCGCACAACAACTGACAGCCCTGGGAATGGAGCGTCAGGTGGCGACCCATAACCAAGCAATGATTGTGCCCCAGACGCGCGCGCTACTCCTCGTGACCCGGCCGCCCGCCTGCGGCGAGCGCCTCTAGCACGTCACTCGTGGCGCTCCGCTCGCCGTCGATCGTCACCTCGATGCGCGTCTCGTTCGGCGTCGCGTCCAAGGCCACAAAACCCTCGAGGCCGGAGCAGATCTTCCTGAGGTCTGCGATGCAGTTCTGGCAGTGGGGCGCCGTGTCGAGCACCAGCAAGACGCGCAGCGCGTTCTCGGGGATCTCGACCTCCGGTGCCGCTGGCGACTCTTCGGAGGCGCCCGCCTCGGTCACACGCGCCGGCAAGCCGGTCGGAGCCGCCGTACCAACCTGCGAGACGCGAACGCCACCGCGTACCGGGAGCGCCAAGAGGCGCTTGCTCTCGTCGAGCAGGAACTCGGCGTCCATGAACGGCAGGTGGCTGATGTCGACCCAGCGCACGCGGCCGGCGCCGTCGATGAGGTACGTGCCGTGAAGCGTGATGTTCTCGAAGTCGTCGTAAGCGCGCCATGCCTTGAACTGGGCGAGCTCAGGGTCACAGAGGACCGGGAATGGGTAACCCGTGTCCTTCGGGTCATTGCCGAGCGACCCAGCGAGCTCTTCCGGCGTCTGCAGCCCGATCGCGACGATCTCGATGCCCGCCTCGCGGAACTTCTCCGCCACCGGCGCCAGCGCCTGGAGCTGCTCGACACAGTGCACGCAGCCGAAGCCCAGGAAGTTGACGACAAGCACGGGTCGCCCGCGGTAGTCGGAGAGGGAGCGCTCGCCTCCGTACGCGTCCATCAGGGTCCAGTCCGTCGCGATCGGCGGAGCCCAATGGCGCGGGCCGAGGGACTCCATGTCAACTCCCGCGCGCAGGGCGACATCCTCGGCGTTCTGGAACTCGGGGCGCCAGTCGGTACCCAGGCCCAGCTCGGCGGCAAGCGGTGCGAGGCGCTGGAGGGCCGGCATGTCCATATCCGCCCGGGCTGCGTCCTCACGCAAGTTCTCGAAGACCTCGATGGCCTCTTCCTTCTCGTCCGCGGTCCAAAGCACGTACGCCAGGGTCGCATGCTCGAGCACCTGCCCGTCCTTGTTGCGAGCGGCGCTCCGCGCCATCTCGACGGCGTCCTTGACGAGCTTCTTGTCGCCAGTTTCGACCATCATGCGCGCGAGGTGGATGCTCTCGTAGCGGCTGCCTTTCAGCGCCTTCAGCGAGTCGTTCACTTCTTCGCCCCGCACGATGTCGCCGAGCGCTCGGAGTGAGTCCACCTGCCGGCGGATCGACGAGAACTGGCCCTCGAAGGACTTCATCGCGTCCGTCATCGCCGTCCGGACATCGTCGCGCTTCTTCTTCGCGGCGATCGCCGTCTCCTCGGCCTCGTCGATCGCGGCCGAGCGCTCGTCCCTGAGCTGCTCGTACATCGCCTCGAGCTCGCCGATCGCGTCCCCGAGGGCATCGAGGTCCCCAAGGTGCGCCGCGGCGCGACCCATCGAGTAGGCGCGCAGGGCCCCCTCCGGGTCCTTGACGTGCGGCTCAAGGTACATCGTGCTGCCCAGCTCCCGTAGCGCCTCCCACTGTTCGAAGGCAGCCAGCGTCTCGATGAGCCGCCGGCGGCCGTAATTCGAGCTGCTACGCCCCTTGTCGACGGTGTTGAAATCGGGGTGCCGCGGCAGCTCGATCATGTTCTTCGCCAGTTCCACCGACTCCGTCACGCGTCCCTGGTGGCGCAGGCTGCGCGTCAGCCACTCGTTGTTGTGCGCGAAGTTGTGGATCTCGTCAGGCAAGATCCAGTAGCGGGCCATGTGCGCGTGATCGACGCGGGCCGACGCCTCCTGCTGCCAGGCGGCGTCGTAGTGGCGACCGAGGGAGGCGAAGATGTGCCCCCCCATGTGCCAGTTATGGGCGATGTTCGGCCACGCCAGACCGGACATCACAGCGGTATCCACGACGCGCCCCTTCGCGTGGGACCGGTCCCACAGGTGAATGCGGTAGTGGTGCACCGGATGCAGTGGCTCGACGGCGAGGACTTCCTGAATGAGCGACTCGACCGCCATGCGGCTCGTCGTGGGCAGTCCGTTGCGGCGGGCGAGCCATAGGCGGTTCGCGAGCAGCGCCTTGGCCTCGAGGTCGTCCGGGAAGTCCCAGATGAGCGCCTCGTAGTCCTCGATCAAGGCGGCGCAGTCGGCCTTCGTGGGTTTCTTGCGCTCTTTGGGTTCGACCTCGCCGGGGTCCTCCTCCTCACCCGGCGCCGGGTTTCGGGGCTCGACGAGGTCCTTCGGCTCGTCGGGACCGTCGACCGAGTAGAAGCGCGCGATCATGTCGATGTATTGACGCTCGCGCTTGGTCACGAGGCCACGCTTGAGCCACGCGGCACGGGCAAACCACGCCGCGCGGTCCGGCTGATCGACGTTCGCCATGGCCAGGCCCCAGTGGGCCATCGCACAGTCAGGATCCTCGCTCAGGATCTGGCGGAACGTACGCTCGCATTCGAGGAACCAGAAGCCGTGCAGCTGGCCCATGCCCTGGTGCATGTACGCCTGCAGATGCTCCTTCCCGGGTGCGAAGGTCACAGGGAAGCTGACCCGGTCCGGGTTGTCCATCAGGACTGCGGCCTGGCGCGGACCGACGTCGTATACGGCGCCGTGGACAGAGTGGGCGTCGACCGGGCCGGGCGCAGTCTGTGCCTGGGCGTCCTGGGGCGCGCAGAGCGTTAGGAGCTGTCTCTTATA
>CAJXRJ010000034.1 GCA_913058555.1 uncultured bacterium | reverse complement strand
CATATCGTCGGCAGCGTCAGATGTGTATAAGAGACAGGAAGACCCCTCCGCCGCTGTTCTCGAACCAGGTCAGGCCGTCGGCTGAGCGCCAGCTGACCACCACATCCGTGTCGCCATCTCCGTCGATGTCTCCAGCGGACATCCCGATCGGTGAGGACCATGCGCTCGCTTCGAGGTACTTCGGCGGCGCGAACTTGCCCGTCCCGAGGTTCGAGCACCACCCCACCTGGTAGCCGTCCGAACCGAAGCTCAGGATGTCCATGTCGCCGTCCCCATCAAGATCGGCGACGGCAAGGTCCTTTGGCCTGTCGAACTGTGCCGTAGCCGTCCTGCTGGGGCCAAAGTCGCCGCCGCCGAGGTTCTCCACCTGGAAGATGATGTTCTGGTCCGGTGAGCGGAACACGACGTCCAGGTCTCCGTCACCCTCCAGGTCCGAGGCGATCACTTGCTGAATGATCACACCGGCGTCGACCACAACGGACGCGGCGCCGAAGTTCATGGCACCCAGGTTGCGGCACCAGCAGACGCGCATGTCGCCTGACGAGAAGAGGAGGTCGCGCACGCCGTCCCCATCGATGTCCACCACCGAACCATGGAACGCGGAGCTCGGCGTGCCGGCGACCGTCTTGGGCGTCCCGAATCGCCCGCGCCCGAGATTCTCGTACGTGCGGATGGCACCGTAGCTGGTCGACTGGAGGTTCGTGGTCATGATGTCTTCGTCCCCATCCCCATCGAGGTCCGCGATCGAAGTGGAGAAGCTCGAGTAGGCTTCCATATCGAAGCTGAGTTCCCGCGATGGCCCGAAGAAGCCGCCGCTGATCCCGCGTTGCCAAGTGAGGTTGACGTGACCCTCTGAGGGGCACACCAGGTCGAGCACACCGTCCCCGTCGATGTCGCCGAACTCAATGGTGTCGCGGGGGAGCCTCACGCCCTCGTAGGAGAGGGACTCGCCGAAGGTCTGTGCGTGGGCGGCGCCACCCAGGGCGAAGGTGACGGCGAGCAGGGAAGAGAACGTGGGCGTGTTCTTCATGTCGTCGCTTGCCGGCGTGGGCCCCTGTTGTGGACCCAAGTCGGCTCGGGGGAGCGGCTGAGCCGCCGCAATGGGGCACTTGAGCCTAGCAGTTCCTTGGCGTTACGCACGGCCGTCTCCGGGCGGACTCGTCGCGGCGGCCGGCCTGCCGACGGGATCGATCGACATCCAACCCAGGAGGCCCAGCAGCGCGACCTTCTGACTGATGGGAACCACGGGCGTCAGTGGGTTCCCGAGCTGCACGAGTGCGTAGCTCACGAAGTTGACCAGCGACGCGGCCATTGTCCCAAGGAGAAGGGCGCGCCTGAGTCGCTTCTGCCTTGGTGCACGCCAGTCCGTCGCTGCGACCATTGCGGTGGGGGCGAGACCAAGGGCCCCGGCGCACAGGGTGACGGCGTTGTGGGACCATCGGAGCCCGAACGCCTGGTCCACGCAGATGGCGCCGATCAACACCGCGGCCGCGGCGCCGAAGGAGCGGGCAGTCGAGCGCCATAGCGGGTTCGAGGAGGCTCGCCACCAAAGCGGCAAGAGGCCCCCGATCGTCAACGCGACAACGGCCACATTCATCAGGGCCGCACCAGGGGCATTCCCGCGCCCGTCCGCAGTCACCGGCGTGAGGAGATCACACAAGAAGTTGCGCGTGAAGTCGTGACCGTCGCTCCCAGGGGCGAAGATATTCCCTCCGGGGTAGAGCGACATGGAGGCCACCCAAAGGGCCACGAAGACCGCCACGACGGTGCGCTGCGCCGGCGCTCTCCATCGAGCTGGCATCTTCGACATGTGGACCTGGGCGGTGGGGAAGTGGCGTCGCAGGCGCCGCGGGGGCGGACCGGTGCGGCTAACGCAGCGTCACTTTGACCGCGCGAAGGAGGGCTTTGGTCCGCCGGTCAGGCTTGGCCATCCGATCCGAACCGAGCGGGTCGAGTTCCAGCGTCGTGGACTTGCCGTCCCGGGTGATCTTGATGTTGTGCTTGGCCCAAGGGGAAAACCCGTCCAGGCGAATCCGGCCACGCTTGGGTTTGATGGTCAGCACCGCTTCCAGGGCGGAGCTCCTCACGCGCCGCCCATCTTCGAGGAACGGTTCCGCGGAAATCTCGATGGTGCAGGGCCCCTTGCCTTTGCCTTGGATCTCGAAGTCGAACGCCCCGTCCAGTCGTATCGGTTTGTCTGAGCCCGGCCGCGCCAGGTGCATGGAGTCCACCGGCCCGACACCGGAGATGCGGACCACGTACGGCCAGCCTTCGACCAGCTCGCCGGCGATCGCTGGATCGACCAGCATCTCCATGGGGATATCGAAGTCGCTCTCCCGGTCCCAGTCGAGGATGTCCGGAAGGTCCACGGCATCGCTTGCACGGACACTCGGGGTGATGCCGCTTCGCTTCGGATACTTGAGGTCCTTGGCCAGCTGTTTGCAGACGACGACGGGAATCGACATCGACTTCTTTGGGGGCGCGTCTAGCGTGACCTCCGCCGTCTTACCGGAGCGGATCACGACCTTCTGGGCCAATGGGTTCCCGTACGCGGCACGGGCGTCGGTGTATAAGGTGGTTCCGGTGACGTCGAGATCCGTTTCGAGCGCGACGAGGTACTCGCCCTCCGGAAGGCGCTCGAACGTGAACGTACCGCCCGGGCGAATGGCGGCCGCGGCGATCTCCTCCCGCGTGGCCTCCACGCTCCAGCCTTGCAGCTCTTTCCCCTTGCTCGGGAACACCACGCGGCTCTGCACGAAGGGTGGCACGCCCACCGGCATCAGGGAAACGCGACACGTTTCATCGTCGACCTGGCCCAGGTGGACCTTGAGGCTTCCAAACCCCTGGCCCACGGCCAAGCGTGCGGGAGTCTCACCGGGCTCCGTCGTGACGACCATGGGGTCGACCTGGCTGAACTGGGTCGCGTCGGGCACAAGCCGAATCTCTTCATGGGCGAGGAAAAGGGCGCTCGCTTCGCCGTTCTCATCGGTCTCGAACTGGAAGCACGGGTACGAGGGGTCGTCGGACTCCAGGAAGGCGGCGACCTTGGCACCGGCAACAGGCTTCTCGGTGACGCGGTCAAGGACCGTGAGCCTCAGGACCGTCAGTTCCGGAAACGAGTCGATCTCGACGTCGGATGCACCCGGGGCATAGTCCACGGATTCGTGGAAGAGGATCGCGCCATCCGCGCGCAGCTCGAGCTCCGCCTGCCCTCCGGTGGAGCGTCCAGCCTTGGGGGAGAGCTCGTAGATACCGCTCTTCTTCTCGTCTTGCTTGATCTCGATCTCGTCGCCGTAGGTCCCCCTGGTGGAATTCACCGTGATGGTGGCCCAGAGTCTTGCCTCCGCGAACTTCTTTGCGGCGGCTCCGCGGACCTTGGGGAGCTTGATCCTGAAGACGCTTCGCTCGGCGGGCACCCAGGTGTCGTACCGCCCGGTGACCGGGTTGCTTGCGGATATGAGGTCGGGTGTCGATGCCGAGTTCTCGCCGTCGATCCACGCGCCGAGGACGGGCGAGTAGCCGACGATGCCGCCGAAGTAGAAGAGCTGGCCAGCCACGACTTCGTACTCCGCGATCGCCCTGGCCGGGAAGTAGGCCGCGAACGCCCGAGAATTCGGCCCGTTGGACGCCACGGGATCCGACAGGACCGCGATTTTCACTTTGCGGCCATGGAAGTTGTCGCCGTAGAGCTGCGTCCCCGGGGCCAGGCCCTCGATGGTGGGCGCGAAGGTGAGGGTGAAGGTCTCGGCGAAGGTGCCGTCGCTACGCTTGCGGCTCAGCCTTTGGACCACGGACCCGCAGTCGGTGCCCTCCACTCTCAGGTACCCGCCAGTGCTTGGAAGGGCAGGGATCAAGATGTTCGCGGAGCCCTCGATGGTCGCGACCAGCCGGCACGCCCGTGTGCTGCCGAGGAGCGGGGACGTGTCCCCGGGAAACTCCTTCTCCGTGAAGTAGTAGATCCCACCTTCCTCGACGGTCTCGCCGTCGTCCATCCGGACCTCCAGTTCCGCGGAGGTCAGTTTCCCGCAGCGGATGGGGTCCACGTCAATGACCCCATCAGCGGCGTTCGCGCCAAGGAGCCAAACGGTGGCGCCGAAGTGGAGCTCTGATTTCACCTTGGCGCGGAGCGTCGCGCTCGTCGCGCCGTCGGGGACGTCGATGCGGTACGTCCCATCGGCCTGGGTCGGGGCGTCGACACGCTTGATGCCAGGCTCACCCTCGGCGGTGCGGGGGATGTCGAAGAAGGCGTGCACGGTGCCCTTGCATGGGGCGGACCTGCCGTCGACGCACTTACCGGCCAGCGTGCGGTCGAGGGTGGACACCCAGCGGGGCGAAGCGTCAGCGGCGCTTGGGGTCCGTAGGGTCCACGCGCAGCAGGCCACAAGGATGAGAACCGCTCGCAGCGCGCGGCGGGCACCGGCGCGGACGCGGGGCTTGTTCTTGGCAGTGCCTTGCATGCACCGATCGTAGCCGGAGCCGAAGCGTTGCGCCGCGGCTCTAACCCCGGACTAGACCGGTAGGCCCGCGCTTCTCGCGTGGCCGAGGATGAAGTTGTTTGCCCGCGTGGCCTCCCGCGCGTTCTGTGCCTGGCTGATACTGACGTTGCAGTAGTCACCGCCCGTGAGGCTCACGGAGTCTCCACACGCGGAAGGGAGGCTGCGGTTGGTCCCGTCCTCGCGGCTGGCGGCGCCGCCTATCGCTCCGTGGGTCGCGCGGTAAAAGTGGGTTTGGATCCGCTGGGAACAGAGCGTGGCCATCCCCGTGTTGCCCCAGCTGCTGCGCGAGCCGAGTTCGGGGGAACGCATCGCATGGGCGTACCAGTCAACGTTCGAGGGAATCTGGTCCGTGTTGCCGGCGTTCCACGTCATGTCCACGGCGTCGTAGAGGCCAAGGAAATGGACGCGATAGGTTGGGCCCGCCGGAGCCCGATCCCGTTGCGCCCGCATGGAGGGGTCCCGCATGGTGGGCGCGCGCAGCGAGGGGGACATGCTGCCCACATGGAGGCCCACCAATCGACGCGCCAGCGCGCAGACGATGTGTCCTCCGCGGCTATGGCCCACGAGGGCGATCCGGGTGTCGCGTCGATCTCCGGCTGAGCGGATCAGGCCACGAAGGGCCGCCCAGGCGCGTTCCTCAATATCGTCGACGTCCGTCCCGATCAGGCCTCGGATTCCGCCCATGGTCCCTGAGCCAGGCCCTTCGAAGAAACGCTTCGGGCCGCCGCTGAAGCGGTCATAGAAGCGACGGACGTAGCTTCGATTGCCGTCGACGTTGTATTCGGACGACGAGTACGTGCCGTCAACGGCGAGGAGGATATGGACCATGGCGAGGGGCGGCAGGGAGGGGAGACTCAGGGGCAGAGACCCGGCAGGGTGTCTTCCAAGGAAGCGGCGGGGCAACGTGCCTTCCAAGGGGTTGCTTCGGGCAGGATCTCCCGGGCGGGCCCTCCCCTGATCATCGGCGCTTTCGGGCCGGCGTTGCGTCCAGCGTGGCAAAAAAAGGGCCCCGATGGCCCATGACCTCCACCGTGCCCGTGTCGCTCCCTGGGCCCGAAGGGAGTCCTTGACGACGCTACTCGTCGGCCATGGGAATCGCGTTCTTGGAGGCAGGGGTCATCTGAGCGCTGAGGGTCGAGCACGCGCCGATCAGCGCGATGTACGCCGCCAGAAGGAGCACGGAGAGCCCGCCCTGGGGGTCGGGGAGTCCCGGCCTTGGGTAGTTTGGCTGAACCCCGGCCTCCACCATGCGGTCATAGAGGTTGCCGTGTGGGCTGCTGCCCGCGGGCACCACCGCCGGCGTGAGGTTGGTCCCGTGGAGTGATTCCAGGGCCCCTGCGTACTCCCCTTCGTTCACTTCCACTTTGTGGGCGGCGGCGTCCGCCCTCGTCTCGAGGCTGATGGCGACTTTTTTCCCGGCGACGAGAATCAGGATGGACAAGGACCCCAGGGCCAGGCCGTAGATCGGGCCGAAGGTCATGCCGACGGGCAACGCCGTCAGGATGGGGACGGGCACGAAGGCCGCTGCGCCGTGCGCCCAGCGGCGGGCCCGCCCCTCGGCCAAGTGGGCCGCCTCGTGATCTAGGACCGAATCGAGCTGCTCGTCGGTCAGCGTTCCAATGAGCCCACGGGTGATGCCGATGGCCCGTCCGAACAGGAGCGCGAAGGCGTTCGCGATCGGCATCTCCAGGATGTACGCGGGGATGGGTCCAAGCCCGGCGCGCTCACCGGCGGAATTCACGCGCTCCGCGAGTTCCTGCGACGCGGGAGCCATGACGCCGAGCTTCCTCGGGGCCCAGGTCGCCCCTGGGCCCAGCAGCCAAACGACCACGACGAGGAGCGCGAGCACCGTGATGTAGGCCCACGGAGAGCGCGCGTCCATCGGAATGATGGCCAACGCCACCAGCGAAGCCACGGCGGGCCCCCGAAGGAGCATGATCCATGCCGCGCTGGTCTTGAGCTTCTGGCCGAAGGTGGCGTCTTTGTTCCTGGGGCCTGGAACGTCACGGGCGAGCCTGACGGTCACCGCAAGGGAGGTGACATACGCCAGGCCCAGAGTCGCGAGTGCAAGGAGTCGGGGGTAGGCGAAGTCGTCGTGCCCCAAGACCAAAGCCACGGCCACGGCGCCTGCACACAGGAAGAAGGTGCACTTGTTCACCGCCATCAGGAAGCCCCAGCGGACCCGGGCCAACTCGGTCCAATGCACCTCCCCAAGTCTCCGAAGCGCGCGCTGCGGTCCACGGGTGGCGACGTAGAGAACAACGGGTGGGGCGAAGCAAGCGAAGCCGATCGAGATGAGGAGGATCTTGAGGGTCAGCGACATGGGACGGCGAGCTTAGCGCGTGGGGGCAAAGGCGCGGCGCTGGGCGGGCAGGCGCCAGGTGGCCGCACCGGTTCTACAGGCCGAGGAGCGGGCCGATGACCTGCGATCGGAAGGGCCCGTGGAAGAGCAAGGGAAGCGGAAGGACGATCCATGCGATGGTCCAGAGCCGGGCCACCCAGCCCTGCAGGTGCAATCGCCGCTCGAGGGTCATCGCGGCGGCATGCAGGGCGAAGTAGCCCATCGGTTGGCCCCAGCCCCCATGGACGGGGGCACTGATCGCGAGTTCGTGCAGGAGCCCGGAGAAGAGGAAGGCGAGGATGACCGCCGCTCCGTTGCCCACGCGGCCTCGCAGGGGCCGATGCACGGCGACGGCGGTCATCTCCGAGAACGCTAGGTTCCATCGGCGGCCCCAGAATTCGGAGAGCGACCGCGAGAGGGGTGGGTTGCGGAAGAGCGGGCCCACGTCGACGCCGCGTGTGCGGAACAGAGCGACCTGAAGGTGGAAGAGACCGAAGTGAACGCAGAGGCTGATGCCGGGCAGTCCGCAGAGGTAGGCCACCAGGGTGTGCCCTTGTCCCGCCGCCCAATGGGCCGCAGCCAGCAGCAGGACACCCAGCGCGATGTTCCGCGCGCCCAGGACGGCGATGCTGGAGGCACCCTTACGCGGTGGGCCCCCGAGTCCGTGGAACGGCTTCGGGCGCATCCCGATCCAGAGGACGGCGAAGGCCAGCCACGGCAACAGGGGGAGGGGAGCGTTCCCGGACCGCACGGACGCGGCCCCCACCACGGCTTTCATGCCGAAGAGCATGGTTCCGCAGAGGGCGAGCATCGAATAGCCGGCGGGCTGGTCATGGATCATCGCTTCGGTGGCGGCGAGTCCAGCCGCCGCGGCGAGCCACGGGAGCATCCACAGGCGAGTGCTCTGCAGGCGCAGACCCAGGGCGATCAAGCTGGCCAGGCATCCGCCGACCCCCCAGAACGCGAGCCCCGTCGTGGGGGCGAACGCCTCGAGGATCATCCGACGAGCGCCCACGCGTAGGTCGCTGTGAGGGCCAGGAACGCCACCGTGAGAGCTCCCTCCGCAACCTTGAACCGCAGGCCTTCGGGGGCGTGCTTGCCAAAGCACACCAGTTGAATCGCCAGCCGTGCCCCCCAATACAGGAGGGCGTAGCCCGTGATGGCCCGGGCGAGGGTCGTGCCGGAGGCGAGGTCTTCGGCGGCCAGCACGGACACCAGGCCGAGGGCGACGTTCGTGGCCCAGATGTAAGCGGCGTAGGTCCAGAAGACCTCGCGGGTCAGGGGCTCCAAGCGTCTCGTTTCCTCACGCCACCCGAGCTCCCGTGGGATGGCGAGACTCGCCACGGCGATGGCGAGCTGGATCAGGCCCGCGAGCTGGAGGCATTGGATCAGCGAAGGCATGGGGCTCGGAAGGTAGCCCCTGCGTTGGACTTGGTCGCCGCCAATCACCGATTCGGTCGGGCGAGTAGGCTAGGCCCATGCGAAATCTCTCCCCCGCGTGGCTCCTTGGCGGCTGCGTCGTTTCTTTGCTTTGCCTGAGGCTATCCGTAGCGGCCCCTACTCCGGACTTGGCCCCGGACCAGGTCAAGACCATCGTATTCACCGGTGCGACGGTCCTGCCCGTGGGTGCCCCGGCGATCGAGGGCGGGTTGGTCGTGGTCCAGGGGGGGAAGATCATTGCCCTTGGTCCAGCAGGCGACGTGCGAGTACCCGAGGGGGCCGAAGTGCGAGACGTCACCGGGAAGACGATCATCCCCGGGCTTGTGTGCACCCACAGCCACATCGGCGGCGCGGGCGGCGCTGACGGCTCGGGGCCGATCCAGCCGGATGTGCGCGTGTCCGACTCGCTCAACGTGCTCGATTCAGGCTACATGCGTGCACTGGCAGGGGGGATCACGACCATGAACGTGATGCCTGGCTCGGGGCATCTCTTGAGTGGCCAAACGAGCTACCTCAAGATGCGGGACGCCTCGACGATCGAAGGCCTTTTCATTCGCACCGAGGGCGGCAAGCCCATGGGGGGCATGAAGATGGCCAACGGAACGAACTCCATGAAAGGCGGCAAGTTCCCTGGGACGCGCGGGCGCTCCGCGGCGCTCATGCGCAAGCGCTTCATTGCGGCGCTGGAGTACAGCGCCAAAGTGGAGGCTGCGGGGGACGATATCGACAAGCTCCCGAACCGGCACTTGGGCCTGGAGGCGCTCAGTCAGGTGCTGTCGGGGGAGCGCGTCGTGCACCATCACACGCACCGCCACGACGACATCGTGACGGTGCTTCGCTTGGCGGAGGAGTTCAACTTCCGGGTGGTCCTGCACCACGTCAGCGAAGCCTGGAAGGTCGTGGACGAGATCAAAGCTGCGGGGGCGTCCTGCTCGATCATCTTGCTCGACAGTCCTGGCGGGAAGCTGGAGGCCGTGGACCTCTCCATGAAGAACGGCGCGCTGCTCGAGGCGGCTGGCGTGCCCGTTGCCTATCACACCGACGATTGGATCACCGACTCAAGGCTGTTCCTTCGCATGGGTGCATTCGGTGTTCGCTCAGGAATGACGCGCGACGGAGCACTGGCGGCCCTGACCCAGAGCGGGGCCGAGATGCTCGACCTGGGCGACCGCCTCGGATCGTTGGCGCCGGGCAAGGACGCGGACTTTGTCATTCTCAGCGGCGACCCCTTCAGCGTGTACACCAAGGTCCTCGAGACCTGGGTCGAAGGTGAGCTTCGCTTCGATCGATCCAATCCCGGTCACTTGCTCTACGCGGAGGGCGGCTACGGAGCCGGCCACGACCAGAGCCCTTACTTTTGCTGCTTCGACACCTTCGGAGGTGACCAGTGATGCGCACATTCTTCTTCACCCTCGCAGCTCTGTCCCTCTCCGCGGTCGCGAGTGCACAAGTCGCGGTGCGGGCCAAGACTCTTCACACGGTGTCCGGGGCACCCATCGCTAACGGTGTGGTGGTCATCGTGGACGGCAAGATCGCCGCGGTGGGGCCAGCCAGTGAAGTGGCCATTCCCGAAGGCTTCCAGATTCTCGAATCGAACGTTGTGACGCCGGGCCTGATCGACGCCCGCTCCGTCGTGGGTCTGGCGGGGATCGTCGGCCAGAAGAATGGGGATCAAGATCAGCACGAGAACTCCGCCCCGATCCAACCCGAGCTACGTGCCCTCGATGCTTACAACCCCAAGGACCGCCTTGTGGATTGGGTGCGCGGCTTCGGGGTGACGACCGTTCAGACCGGACACGCTCCCGCGGAGCTCGTTCCCGGTCAGCTCTTCATCGTCAAGACGACCGGTCGCACGGCCGATGTAGCGGCGGTGGTTCCGTTTAGCGCGGTGGCGGCGACGCTCACGACGGGCGCCCAGCGGAGCGGCAAGGAGGCTCCGGGAACCCGTGGGAAGATGGTCGCCCTCCTGCGGGCCAAGCTGATTGAAGGCCAGGAGTACGCGAAGGCCCATGCGGCGGCGGCGGACTCAGAAGGCAAGGAGAACGACAAGGGGGGCGACAAAAAGGGCGCCCCCAAGCGCGATCTCGGACTCGAAGCCATCGCAGCCGTGCTGGCTGGCGATGTTCCCTTGATCGTCACGGCCAACCGCGCCCAGGACATCGCTTCTGCCCTGCGCGTTGCCAAGGAGTTTCAGCTCAAGATCGTGCTCGATGGCGCCGCCGAGGCGTACCTGCTACTCGATGAGATCAAGGCTTCGGGGTGTTCGGTCATCCTGCACCCGACCATGCAGCGTTCGGTGGGTGAGACGAAGAACCTGTCCTTCCAGACGGCTGCAAAGCTCAAGGAGGCAGGGATCCTGTTTGCGATTCAAAGCGGCTACGAGGCTTACGTTCCCAAGGCCCGGGTCGTGCTTTTCGAGGCCGCGGTCGCGGCTAGCCATGGCCTTGGTTTTGAAGGTGCGCTTCGCGCCATCACCCTCGATGCGGCGAAGATCCTTGGGCTCGATGCCCGGGTCGGTTCCATCGAGGTCGGCAAAGATGGCGACCTCGCGCTCTACGACGGAGATCCCTTCGAGTACACGACCCATTGTGTCGGGACCGTGATTGAAGGGGTGGTGGTCTCGTCCGGGGAGACGGATCGGTAACGCCGCAGACCGCGGCGCCCTTGGAATCAGCCTCAGCAGCGTCGTCGGAAGAGGGACTTGCCCCCCTTCTTCTTCGGCGCGCTTGCCGGGTCGGATAGGGCGAAGGGGCCCGTGTCCAGGCGAATGCTCACGTCCGTTCCCTCGACGTCTTTGCCCTTGGAACTCCAAGAGCTTTTGTACACGCCTCAGGTCGGTACGAAGCCTCCCGTGGCGAGTTCGGTGCCCTCGGCCGCCGACGCGATCCAGGTGGGGGCCACGAGGTCGCCGTTTCGGGTCAGCGTCATTCGATCGCCTGCCTCGTTCCGCAGCTGAAAGCTGATCGAGAGCTTCGGGCCGTCAGCCGTTGCACTGAGATCGTGGTAGATCGTCGGGGTGATCGGGAGGGCGGCGCCGGACGCAGCGGCCACGGCGATCGCGTCCGGCTTTTGCCCTTCCTGAACCGTGGCCGCCGCGGTCCATGCCACGTCGCCCTCAACGCGGTAGAAGCAGTAGCTGATCAGTTCGTACTTGCCATGGGGCAAGGCGAGGCGGCTTCCCTCCTTGGACGAGTCCCAGAAGAGCCGCATGGTCTCCTTAGTCTCGGTATCGATCCTGCGCATGTACGCGCTTCCCGAGGTCGCGGGGACGCCCACGAACCCGTGGGTTTCTGTCGTTGCCGGATCGCTTGCCCGAACGAGGGGCGGTGTCGGGGCCGACCCCCCCTTCAGGTAGGCCATGAGCCGCGTCCGGTTCGCGGGCGTCGCGGCCTTGCCGGTGAGGCACGCGGTCGTGCGGTTGAGACCGATCCAGCGAGCATCGTGCTCGACGCGGGCGTCAGGCGCGGCGTGGCAAGCGGCACATGAGGCCCAGGTCTTTTCGATGAACGCGGCCGGATCGACGGGTACGGGTGGCGGCGCGGTGGGAGCTTCACCCTGCGCGAAGGAAGCCCCAAGGAGCATGCCGGACAGTGCCAGTCTGGGGGCTAGCGTGGAAGCGAGGCGGAGGATCATGGGCTAGATCGTAATCGGGAGCCGCGAATGCCGCTCGCCTTCCGAGCGCAGGGTGCTCTGCTCCCGTGCCCAGCTCCAAGACCCGGTGCCTTTGACTCACTTTGGCTGGTGGAGGCGTGCGAGAATCCGAACGGCTGCACGACGATGAGCGGGGCTCTCGGGCCAGGCGCTGCGCGTCTCGGCCAGGGCGTCTTCAGGTGACGCCGCTGCGGAGGCAATCTCCTCCACACGCTTTCGGATCCCGTCCTCGAGTGCTTGCTGCTGCAGGCCTAGTGCGTAGCGTTCTGCCCTGGGCATCGCGTCCCAAACCCTGACGACCTTGTCGCCAGAGACGGACACAAGCGCCTCCCCATCGGCCGACCAGGCGAGTCCCCTCACGTAGCTATCATGACCTGGGAGCTCGAGGAGATTCTCCCACCGATCCGTGTCCCAGATCCGAAGGGAGTTGTCGTTTCCGCAGGTTGCCAGCCGCTTACCGTCGGGTGAGAACGCGGCGTCATTGCAGGTGCCCACGTGGGCATCGATCGTGACCACGCGCTCGTGCGTGAGTACGTCGTATACGTGAACAGCACCATCGTGAGCGGCCGCTGCGACGCGCCTTGAATCCGGGTGGAAACTGACGCCGAAGTAGTGGCCTTCGAAGTGGGCGCAAATGTAGCCCGTCTGGACATCGCGCACCGTGAGTGACCCACCAGCGTCCAGCGCGAAGACATCCGCACGGAAGCGTCCATCGGGGCTATAGCAGATCTCAGTCCCGAGTTTCGGAACGCGCGTGTCACGTCCAGCGCGTGTGAAGAGTAGATCTACGCTGCCGATGGTGTAGGCGTTCTCGTGACGTGACGGGGCTCCGTCATAGCTACCGAGCCAGCAAACGGTAATCTCAGAGCAATCCTTGAGGCTCGGCAGTGGAGTCTCGAGCCAGCGACGGACCCCGTACCCGCTTTCGAATCGGACCTGAGCCGGCGCATCGTCCGTCGCTGGCTCAAAGCGGAGCGCGTTTTGGGGGCGGCCGCTTGGGACGAGCTGAATCTGTGCATCATTGATGGCTTTCCATCCAAGCACGGAGCCGTCGTCGGAGAGCTCCAGAGAGCCGGTGTCGGCGCGGAAGTGAACGGTCAGATTGGCGGCCGTATGCGGCGGCAACGGCGTGCCCTTCCCTGTGCGTCGCTCGGCGAGGTAGGCGTCGACAGCGGCCCCTTCAAGGTCCGACAGGGCGCCATCAAAGACGAGCAGCTCGGCCATGGATCCGTCGAAGCTTGAACGCTCAAAACGGCCGACCTTGAGCGCCGGGTGTGCCCCCAGGGTCGTGGCCAGTGAATCGGCGTCGAGCGATCCAGTGACACCTTGCGGCGTCCCAGGATCCAGGATCGTCCCATCTCGAAACGTGCGCGGGGGCCTTGCGGCGTCGATCGGGTGTTCGGTCCTGTACACCTGCAGCCCAAGGTCCTTTGACTCAAAGGGGCGGCCGTCGATGTATAGCTGTGCTCCCCGCCTCGAGTGACGTGGCTTGGGCGCACGGGCAATCTCTTGCGTCGACTGACCGCCGACGAGCGGGATCTTGTCCACGGCCTCGACGGCGTACCCAAGCAGGAGTTCTTGACCCGACGGGTCGAAGGCCAGGTTTTCTCGTCGCCAGGCCGGAAGACGGAAGAGCTCTGTACCACTCAAGAAGTCCCAGACGATCGTGTCGCTCCAAGGCGCGGTCGTCACGAGCAGCTCTCCGTCCCCAGAGAAGGCCGCGTCGAAGACTCGCCCGTGATGGCCGCGGAGCTCACGCGCTCGCCGGTTCCGAAGCGTCCACAGGCGGAAGCGGCCGTTGCTCAAAGTCAGGATATGATCCCGGCCCACGAATTCGGCCATCGATGTGCCGGGCGAGTTGAGGACCACCGAGGTCTCGCCCCGCTGGAGGTCCCAAATGCGGATCGTGTCGTCGGAAGCGCTCACGGACAGGAGCTGGTCGGCCTCGCCGTAGGCCACATGGGTCACCGACTGGGAATGGCCAAAGAGCTCGACTTCGAGGTCGCCGGACTCAATGTCATAGCAACGGACCTCTCGCCGGAGCTGCCCCGCGGCGAGCCGGGTCCCATCCGGGCTGTAGGCGATGCTCCAATGACCCTGGGTCGAGGGGATGCCCGCAAGGGTCCGCTTGCCGGTCTCCACGTCCCAAACGATGGCGTCGGGGAGGGACGCCAGCTGCGTTCCGTCCGGGGAGAAAGCGAGATCCGGAGGGTAGAAAACCGTGTACCACGAAGGGTGCACGTGCATGGCGCCCGGTCGACCGAAGTGGAGCTGCTGCCCTTGTAGGAACGCGATGTACCGCCCGCTTGGATCCAGGGCAAGATCTTGGACGGTCTCCCCGGCCGGCGCTGCCTGGCCTTGCCCGTGCCATGTCGTCCATTCAGAGGATTCACTCCGTGGGTCCCGCGCGACGATCCTCCCATCCATGAGCGCCGCTGCCACCAGGGAGCCGTCCTTCGCCGCAGTGAAAGAGTCCACTTCGCCGGGGGCCTCGATCGTCTGCAGTCGCTCGCCGGTCCGGGTATCCCACACGGCGAACTGGGTCTCGGTGCGAAGCGCGATGACTTCAGAGCCATCCCGGAGCAGCGCCATGCCCTTGGGCCCTTCGCTGCCGTTGGCGCGGCGTGCTGGCAGGATCGCTTCGCCGAATTCCAGTACGAATCCCGACAGTGCAGACGAGAGGCAGTGCCACTCCCAGCCTCGCATGTGGATCGGCACTTCCGTCAAGATCCGGCGTGCGTACGCAGGGTCACTTTCGAGCATTCCCGACGCCCCCGCGAGGCTCGCGCGGTACCCCGCGCGCTGAGCGTTGACTTCGCTCTGCTGCGCCATGTCAGCGCTTCTCTTCGCATTGACCGCAAACGAGATGGCGACGATCGTCCCGGCGACGAGAGCGAGCCCTGTCCCCAGGACGCCCCCTACGAGGGCGCGGTTGCGCTGGGCAAACTTACGCAGCTGGTAGCGCGTGCTCGGGGGCCGCGCCCTGATCGGCTCCAGGGATTGATACCTGCGCAGGTCCTCGATGAGCTCCAACAAAGAACCATACCGGCGATCGAGCGGCTTCTCGAGGCACTTGCCGACGATGGTCTCAAGGTCCCCGCGGAGCGCTGAATTCACCGAACCAAGTCGCGTTGGTTCGTCGTGGCGAATCGCATGGAGCGCATCCGCGAGGTCGCGGTTCTTTACGTCATGGGGAAGCCGTCCCGTGAGCAGCTCGTAGAGCACGACGCCCAGCGAGTACAAGTCGCTCCGTGCATCGATGGCCGCCGGATCACCGGCCGCCTGTTCGGGGCTCATGTACGGGATCGATCCCAGCAGTTGCCCCGCGCTTGTGGCCAATGTGACGTCAGCGTCGGCACCGGCAAGGCGGGCGACACCAAAGTCGAGGACCTTCGGCTGGCCGTGGGGCTTGGAGGGCGTCGTCGAGATGCCGCTCGCCTGGGCGATGTGGATGTTGTCCGGCTTGAGATCGCGGTGCACGACGCCTTGTTCGTGGGCGTATTGAACCGCTTCGCAGACCTGCAGGAACATGTCGATGCGCGCCGGCGTGGTCAGGCTGTGCTGGGCCGCATGGTCCAGGAGCGGGCGGCCTTCGACGAATTCCATGGCGAAGTACGGCCGCACCGTCCCTTCGTATTCGAATTCGCCGGCCTCGAAGATCTGAGCGATGCAGGGGTGCTGCAGCTTGGCGAGGATCTCTGACTCCCGGCGGAAGCGGCGCAGGAGCTCTGGGCGGTGGGACTCGGAGCGGATGACCTTCAGCGCGACGCGGCGCTTCGGCGTGTCCTGGAGGGCTTCGTAGACGGTGCCCATACCCCCTGAGCCACAGATGCGCAGGATCGTGTACTGCCCGATGCGTTGTGGCCCAGGTCCCGCCTTTGGACCCAGGGGCTCGTCGTGTCCCAGGGCGAGATCGAGGGCGTCGCCGCGCCTTGTACTGTCTTCCTCCAGGAGCTCTCGCGCTTCCCTATGGAGCTCCTCGTCGCCCTCGCACGCCTTTGCCAAGTAGTCCGCACGTTCCCCTTGGGCCAGCTCGCGGGCATGGGCGAAGACCTCCTGTAGGCGGGCGAAGCGGAGCGAATCCATGTTGGGTATTGAGTGTGGCGACGGGGCGCTCGAGTTCTAGGATAGGAGCTTGAGAGCCCCGCAGTCAGTGAATGCCGGACCTCCTGAATCAGCGTGAGCGACGACGAATTCCAAGACATCCTCGGCACGATCGAATCGGGTGAGCGGGCGAATCCAGCATTGATGGAACGGCTCTATGCCGAGCTCCACGCCATTGCAAATCGGCTCATGAGGACCGAGCGCGGCTCCCACACGCTCCAGCCCACGGCGTTGGTCCATGAGGCGTTCCTGCGGCTGGTGGACGCACAAAAGGTGGGGGCGCAAGGGCGCCTGTACTTCCTGGACGCCGCCGCTGTCACCATGCGCCGGGTTCTGGTGGACCATGCGCGTGCATCGAGTGCCGCCAAGCGAGGCGGAGGATTGAGGCAGCAACGGGTCACGCTGTCGGGCTTGGCGAACGAGGACGCAGAGGAAGAAGGGGGCTTGGGCGAAGTGGACCTTGCGGCCCTGGACGAAGCCCTCTCGGAGCTCGCAACGCTTGACGAGCGCCAAGCCAAGATCGTCGAGCTGCGGTTCTTTGGGGGCATGTCGGGTCAGGAGATCGCTGATCACTTTGAGATGTCGCGTAGCACGGTCGTCCGCGATCTAGCCTTCGCCCGGGCTTGGCTGCAGCGCCGGCTTCGGGCTGGGGAAACCTAAGGGGCACGCCAAACCGTGCGCCCCCGGGGAGAAGCGCCCGGGGCAGCCCGATGGAAGTGGCGCGGGCCGGCGAGGCGTGGGTCACGCGTCCCTCAGTTTCTTGCGGCCCGGGTCCCTTGCCTCCGGGGCACCTCCCCCTGAGACCCGTCCATGGGGATCTCCTCTAACCTCGTTGGGGAGTTGCTCGTGGGGTGGGGTGGCGTGCGCCAGGCCTCTCCCGAGCATTGCGCACGGCACGAATCGTCCGCTGAATTCGAATCACCGCCCTCGCCCCCGCCATGAAACTGCTTCCGACGATGACGGCTTGCGCCGTCGCTTGCCTCGCCTTGACCGCCGTTCTCGCCTCCGGTGCACCGAGCACCACCCCCGGCGCCCAGAAGTCTCGGCTGGGGAAGTCGATCGATGGGTACCTGACCCGCTGCGAGGCCAACGGTTGGTCGGGGGCCGTGCTGGTGGCCAAGGACGGCAAGGTGGTGTTGGCGCAGGGGTATGGAATGGCCGACCGCGAAGCAGGGCGCAAGGTGGGCGCGGACACGCTCTTTGAGATCGCGTCTGCGACGAAACCCTTCACCGCCTGCGCGATCATGAAGCTCGTCGAACAGTCCCGATTGGGTCTCGACGATCCGATCTCAAAGCACCTTCCCGGTGTCCCCGCGGACAAGCAAGACATCACCATCCGGCACCTGCTCACCCATACGTCGGGGATGCCGCGTAGCGCGGCGGGCGGCCGTGGGGAGGACCTCGATAGGGCCGTGGCCGGTTACCTCGGCGTCGCTCGCTCGCGGGCCAGCGGCGCGGTGTGCGAGTACTGGAATGGTGGCTACGCGCTCCTCGCCGGCGTCGTTGAGGTGGCCTCAGGGAAGAGCTACACCGAGTACTGCGAGGAACACATCTTCGGGCCTGCGGGGATGGAAGACACTGGGTTCGCCGGAGACACGGATCTGGATCGTGCACGGCAAGCCATGGGTTACGACGAAGATCGCGCGGTGCGCCTCGCGGCTGAGCACGCCTATGGCAGCTACGGCTACCAGTACCGCGGGATGGGGGGCATGGTGACCTCCGTCAACGATCTCTGGAAGTTCATCCAGGCTTGGGGCGCCGGCCAGATTCTCAGTCCTGAGTCCGTGGCGCTCATGGAAACGGCGGCCATCGGGCACCAAGGCCTTGGCTGGTCCGTGATTCAAACGAGTCGCAATACACGTCAGATCGGTCACGGCGGCGACGTGAAGGGGTTCCATACCAAGTTCTATCGGTTCCCTGACGAGGGCGCCGCCGTCGTGGTCCTCTCCAACGTCGAGGACGTTCCGCTTCATGCCGTTTCGGGCGCGCTCGAAGCGCAGCTGTTTGGGGGGAAGGGCCGCTATCCCTCACCGCCGGCGCTCGCGGAGCTGAAGGGCCGTGACCTGGACAAGCTCGTGGGGACCTACCGTGCAGAGAAGGGACACGGGCGCATCAAGGTCGAGCGCCAAGGGCAGGTGCTGCGGATCGCGCGATTCGGCGGCGAAGCGTCCCCCCAAAGGCCTGGGGTGCCGCCCTTCGAGAGGATTCCGTCCGAGGCCTTGCAGGTTCAAGACGGCCTGAAGAAGGAGATCGCCATCGCCGAGCTGATCGTCGATGCCGTCCAGGGCAAGGACGCCGAGAAGATCCGCTCTGTCCTGATGGAGGGCATCCCTGGGTCGTGGCCTGGAATGCTCGTCTCGCAGATTTGGCCGAAACAGGTCCGCACGCACGGGGAGCTGACCGGGTCGAAGGTGGTGGGGGCGGAGACGATCGGCAAGGGCCGCGTCCAGGTCATCGTCGAGCTCACCCACGAGAAGAGGCCGCGTCAGCTCAAGCTGGTCCTACAGGACAAGCGCCTGAACATCTTTCACCTCGAGGAAGGAGGCGACGGCGCGGCCACCCTCGAAAGCGCCATTGACATCGCTGGGCGCGCCCTCGAGGCCGCGGTCGATGGCGACGTCGAATACCTGGAGTCGATTCTTCTCTCGGGTATCCCGCTCACTTGGCCCGGGATGCTCGTCAGTACGTATTGGCCTGGTCACGTGGACAAGTACGGTGCCCTCGAAAGCCACGAAATCCTGAGCGCCAAGTCGGTTGGGGCGGAGCGCTACGAGATCCTCATCGGGCTTGCCCACAAGAAGGAGGACCGAGCCCTCAAGGTCGTCATCGATGGGAACCGCTTGAACATCTTCGATCTCACCGCCGTTCGCAGCGAGCTGGCCGAGACCTTCCGCCCCATCTCCAAGACGGAGTTCACCAAGTTCGAATGGGTCGGGAGCACGAGGGTCGACACCGTTGTGTTCGACGTCAGCGGGCGCAAGGTGAAGGGGCTCGAATGGCGTCCTCGGAAGGGTCCCGCGAGCCACTACGCCCGGGAGGACTAGGGGGCCTTCGGGCGTGCTCAGTGGCGCACCCCAAGACCGGGTCTGCCGTCTCCACGGCCCATTCGGCGGTGAGCCAGCTCTGTGGGTACCATGGAACCCATGTTCGCTCCCCTCACTTTGCTCGCCCTGTGCGCCTCCCCGCAAGCACCTGTTCCATCGGTTGTACTGCCTCTGTTCGGGCCCCTGCCCACTGGCGAGGACATCGCGCTCGCACAGTTCCCTACTACGAATGAGCGGGGTGGATTCGCGTTTGTCGTGCGCTTCCCGGACGGAACCAAAGCGATCTGGGGCAGCTTCGATCGTACACCGCCGCGCATTTTGACACGGGACAGCGACCTACCCGATGGCTATTGGTTGGAGCGGGTCGGCCTCGGCGCTGACTCGGTGACCTACTTCGCCCGTGCGATCTCAGGGGCGCCGGTGACCTGCAACCGTGGGATCATCGGGCGGGACGGCACGGGGTTGATATGCCTCGAGCGCACCATGCTCTCCGTGCCGGGATCTTCGCTCAGCACGATCGATCAGTTCGCCGTTCCGAACACCGGCGGCGGGCGGTACGTCTTTCAATACTCCGTTCCGCCCAACACGACCGAGGCGCGCTTCGGGATCTTCAACGAGGGGGATCCGATCCCGGAACTCTTGGTCGGGGATGGGATTGTGGGCGCCACAGGTGCGATCACGAACGTGATCGACCTCAAGCTCTCGCCCACGGGGGCTCACTATGGCTGCCGCGTCGTTCTCGACAATGGCGGCGGCGACTACGCGGTGGTCGACGGCGCGGTGCTTCAGAACCAAGGCGTCAACGTGCAGTCCGGCATGCTTGTCGACCCGAGTGGGCCCGCGGGGGGGCCGACGTGGTTCCGGATCCTGGAGGTGGCGAAAGCAGCGAGCGGGGACTGGTGGGTCCATGGCGGGGACAATCCAGCGACGCCCAATCAAACGTTCCTGATGAAGAACGGCGAGGTCATTCTGGAGCGTGGCGACGTCGTTGACGGTGAGACCATCGTGCGCCTGAGTGGCGGGCTGGTGGTCACCGAGCGAGGCACCGCGGCTTGCCTTGTGACCTTGGAGCCCGATTCGTTCTTGGATCTGTCGATCTGGTACGAAGGACGCATCGCCCTGAAGCCTGGCCAAGAAGTGGACACCGACGGCGACGGCGTGCCGGAGCCGGATCGCACGATCGTAACCGTCAACGGCTTGCCTTACGTGGACGCGGATCACGCCATCTGGTCCCAGGCCACCATCACGGATCCCGATGATCCGCTCGTGTTTGTGAAGGTCGCGATGCCCTTCGGTGAGGTGGTGTGCCCCGGCGAAGCTAACTCCACGGGGGGCCCGGCTACGGCGGAGGCTCTCGGGACGCAGCTGATCGACCAGAACGACCTTTCGCTCACGGCCCGGGGCCTGCCCCCAGGCGCGATGGGGCTTTGGCTCACGAGCGCCCAGCCGGGCTTCCTTCCCAACCCCGCGGGTTCGGCGGGGAACCTCTGTTTGGGTGGGGCCGTGGGACGATTCGCTGGGGCGCTTGGCATGGCGTCGGCGGGGGGGAGTTCGGTCTCGCCGTCAACCTCGCCAACCTCCCGCAGCCCTCGGGGCGAATCACCGCGCAGCCCGGTGAAACTTGGAACTTCCAGCTCTGGTACAGGGCTGTCTCTTATACACATCTCCGAGCCCACGAGACTAGGCATGATCTC
>CAJXRJ010000033.1 GCA_913058555.1 uncultured bacterium | reverse complement strand
GCAGCGTCAGATGTGTATAAGAGACAGGACGAACACGTACGGCGACATCACTCTCATCGCGGGTACCGCCCACCCCCAACTGGCCCTCGCGATCTCGGAGTGCTTGGACACTCCCTTGGCGGAGGCCCGCGTCGGGCGCTTCACCGATGGGGAGGTCGACATCAAGCTCGACGAGGACATCCGCGGCCGGGACGTTTTTGTCCTTCAGCCGACCTGTCCTCCGGTGAATGAGGCCTGGGTCGAGCTCATGCTCCTCCTGGACACCCTCAGGCGAGCGAGCGCCGGCCGAGTGACCGCGGTGATGCCCTACTACGGGTACGCGCGGAAGGACCGCAAGGACGAGGGGCGTGTGCCCATCAGCGCGAAGGTCGTGGCGAACACTCTGGTGGCCTCTGGCGCGGATAGGGTCGTGACCCTCGACATGCACGCGGCTCAGATCCAGGGATTCTTCGACATCCCTGTGGATCACCTCTACGCGCGGCCAGTGCTGCTCGACGAGATCGAGTCCATGGGCATCGAAGACCCCGTGGTCGTGACCCCCGATGTGGGGGGGACCAAGATGGCCCGGGCCTACGCCAAGCGCCTCGAGGCGGACCTGGCGATCGTGGACAAGCGCCGTATCTCGGGCACCGAGACCTCGGTGGAGCACGTCATCGGTGACGTCGAGGGCCGCAACTGCGTCATTGTGGACGACATGATCTCCACCGGCGGGTCCATCACCCAGGCGGCCGCTGTGCTGAAGTCCCAGGGGGCCCGGGCGATCGTGATCGCGGTCTCCCACGCGGTCTTCTGCGGCCCGGCCGTGAGCCGCCTCGACGCGGCGCCCGTGGACGCCATTCTGGTGACGGATTCGATCCCCCAGGGCCCGACGTCGCCCAAGAAGCTGCGCGTCTGCAGCATCGCGCCCCTGGTGGCGAAGACGATCAAGAGCATCCACCGCTCAGAGTCCGTCAGCTCGCTCTTCGAGTAGGGGCCCGGAGAGGGGCCCGGAGAGGGGTCCAGAAGGGTGCCCGGAGAAATGCCCGGGGAAGGGGCTGCCACCGGGCATGCCAAGGGCCCCAGATGGGGTCACGGGGTACCCCTCGGCGAGTACCTCGGGAAAGCGCCCGGGCAACCTGGACGCCGGTGGGGGCCGCCGATACCCTCTTCGGCCCAAACTCCTGTGCGCCCAGGCGATTCCCGCCCGGCGACGAGCCATCCAGGACCCAGAAATGACTGACGGAACTCTCCCCTGCCGCGTGCGCGACAAAGTCGGCAGCCGCAACGCCCGCGCCCTGCGCGCCAACGGCCGCATGGTCGCTTGCCTCCAGGCTGACGCCGATCACGGCCACGTGGACCTCCACTTCGACGAGGCCAAGTTCCACGCGCTGCGTCGCCATCACGTGCACCTGTTCGACCTCGACATCGACGGCAAGAGCGAAGCTGCGATCGTCAACGAGCTCCAGTGGGACGCCTTTGGCGACACCCTGTTCCACGTTGAATTCAAGCGCGTCGTCCGCGGTCAGAAGACCGAATCGGTCGTCCCGCTCAAGTTCAAGGGCACCCCGGCAGGCGTCCTGACCCACGACCTGAACGAGGTCCACATCCTTTGCCTGCCGTCCCAGATCCCGGACGCGATCGTGGTGAATGTCGACGGCCTCGAGTCGGGCACCCACGTCAAGGCGAAGGAAGTCACCCTTCCGGAAGGCGTCGAGCTCGTCATCGACCCCGAGCACGATATCGCGGTCATCACCGACCTTCGCTCCACCGCCCAGTCCTCCGGTGAGGACGAAGAGGAAGAGGGTGAAGGCGAGGGCGAAGGCGCCTGATTTGGGCCGGGTTTGGGGCCAAATCGGCCTCGAACTCATCCCGAAACTATCTCGATCGCGCCGTTTCCCACCCGTCCGGGGTTCCGGGCGGATGGGCCGGTCGCTACTCTTTTTCGCCGCTGGACGGGTTGCAGACCCTCGTTGACCCCAGCCAGCACACCCAAGCTCCTCCGCCCGGCCCTGCCGGAATCTCCGACCCGCCGTGCCCCAGCTCGCGCCATCGATGGCGCCATCTGCGATGCGGCACACACGCCGATCATGACCTCCAAGGTTCGTCTCGTCGTTGGGCTCGGAAATCCTGGGGCCGAGTACGAAGGGACCCGACACAACGTCGGTTTCCAAGTGCTCGACCACCTGGCGGCTGAGCTTGGAACGCTCTTTCGCGGACCGTCCAAGCTGACAGGTTGGAACGGCCCCCGCGGCTTTGACTGGGCCCATGCCCCCGCCCCTTCCGTGAACCCCGATGCCGATGGCGTCCGGGACGCGGCCGAGGCGCGGGACGTGTTCCTGCTCAAGCCCGGGACCTTCATGAACCGCTCCGGGGACATTGTTCTTCCGGTCGCGCGCCACCTCGCCAAGTCCGGGCAACTGGACTGGGTACCCAAGGTGGATGCCGCTTCCGAAAGCGACCCTCTTCAGGACCTCGTCCTGGCCCCGGATCCCTCCTCGATCCTTGTCGTCTACGACGATATGGACCTCGACGTGGGGCGGCTCCGTCTTCGGCCCCTTGGTGGGCATGGCGGGCAAAACGGAATGCGATCCATAATCCACCGCCTGGCGACCGACAGGTTCCCGCGTCTTCGCGTCGGGATCGGTCGTTCGGGCACCGACGCGGCGCGCCATGTGCTGAGTCCGTTCTCCAAGGTGGAGTCCGAGTCCATTGGGGTCTCCGTTGCGGAAGCAACCGAGGCGATCAGGGCCTGGCTCTCCGGGGAGGCGTTCTCGGACGTCATGACGCGGTTCCACAGCCGCTGGAACATGCGCGGCGACTGACGATTCAAAGGCCCGGCCTTTCCGAAGCACTTTCGGATGGCAGGGTCCTTGGCTCCGAGGCCAACGCGTGACGTCGACACTACCCCAGGAGATTGACCCTTGACTCAGATTTACGAGACCATGGTCCTGCTCGACAACGACGTCGTGCGTATGGACTGGAAGAAAGCCAAATCGATCGTGATGGACACCGTCACGAAGTACGACGGGACGCTTAAGTCCTGTCGTCGTTGGGATGAGCGACGCCTCGCTTACCCGATGAACCGCAAGAACCGGGCGACCTTCTACCTCACCTACCACGAGATCCCCTCGGACAACATCCCGGCGTTCCGCCGCGATCTTGAGCTGAACGAGCGCGTTCTCCGCTACCTGATCCTCGCCGTCGACGAGGTTCCCGAGGAGGAGCTCAAGCTCGCCGCGGAAGAGGACGGTGCCGACTACATGGTGCCCGAGCCGCCCGAAGATGACGCTCTCGAGATTCCTGAAGAGGAAGATGAAGAGGACGTGGCAGACATCGTTGGGGACATTGAAGCCCCGAGTGCCGTGGAAGACGTCGACGACAACGCATAGGAGCCAAGAATTATGGAAAGCAACGCAATGAAGCGCCGCGTTCGAACCGTCATTGGCTCGAAGAACTGCGACGACCCGATCATCGATTACAAGGGCACTGAGTACCTTGAGAAGTTCCTGACCCCCCAGGGCCAGATTCTTTCCCGTCGCCGAACTGGCTTCTGCACCCAGTGCCAGAAGCAGCTCAAGACGGCCATCAAGCGTGCCCGTCACGTTGGACTTCTTCCTTTCGTTGGCTGAGCCGACATAGCTAGTCAACCTTTCTGGGACTAACCGTCCCTGGAGTCATCACAGATGAAAGACATCGAAGTCCTACTGCAGAAGAGCGTCAAGCACCTCGGTCTCGTTGGAGACGTTGTGAAGGTCAAGCCTGGCCACGCGCGTAACTTCTTGTTCCCGCAGAAGCTCGGCATCCCCGCGACGGCTGACGCCAAGCGCCAGATCGCCCGCCGTGCCGCCAAGGTCCGCGAGGCCGAAGAGCTGCGCCTCAAGGAAGTTGCCGAACTCGTCGCGGTCCTCGAAGCCATCGAGGTCACCACGATCATGAAGGCCGACCCGAACGGCAACCTCTACGGGTCGCTGAACGCCGCCAAGATCGTCGAGCTGGCCAAGGAAGCCGGCGCGAAGTTCGAGGAGAAAGACGTCCGTCTCGACGCGCCCATCAAGGTCGTCGGCGAGCACCGCGTCAAGATCCACGTGCGCGACGACGACTTTGGCGAGATCAAGGTCCACGTCCAGGCCGAAGGCCGCACCAAGGCCGAAGAAGCTGCCCTGGAGGCCGCGGAAGCGGCCGCCGAGGAAGACGCTGAGTCCGGCCCCTCGGGCCCGCCCAGCGACGAAGGCTGATTCGTCCCGCCTAGATTGGGCCCAGCTTCACGTTTAGCTGGGGTCCTATCGATCAGAAGCCCACAGGTCCCTGACCTGTGGGCTTCGGCTCGTTAAGGTGGGACGTACGGGGGCCCGTGGTGCACGGCGACGGGGCCGCGGAGCAGAGAACACTTTGGGGGGATCCAATTGACTTCAGCGGACACTGGCAAGGACGACACTTCGGACGGGGACAGCGAGCACCTCGACGCCTTCGGGGGCTCAGGGTTTGACCCGACGCGCTGGCAGTCGGACGACTTTGACACGCCTGCCGATGGGGACGACGGCGATTGGATGCCGTCCGAAGAGGCCGCTCCCATTGAGGACGAGGAGTCCGTCGCCGAGCTGGAGAGCGCCGCGGCGGAGTTCGCGGCTCCCTCGGCCGCTCCCGCCGTGGCGGCGCAGCCCGACGGGGCTGCGGCGGCGCTGACGGAGTTGCCCCCGGGGGCGGCCACGGGCCCCGGCGAGGACTCTGGAGTGTCGCCGCAGCCGGCCCCTGGCGCCCCTTCGGCCGCAGCGATCGGCGAGCCAGCGCAGGAGTACCCGTCCTTCGAGCTGCCCCGCGAAGAGCCGCGCCGGGCGCCCCAGGCGCGGAACGGCGGGCGCGTCACTCCCCACGACCTGGGGGCGGAGAAAAGCGTCATCGGCGGCCTCTTGATCTCCCCCGACCGCATCGTCGAGGTCTCGGAGATCTGCAAGCCGGAGGACTTCTTCGATCGGCGCAACCGCATCTTGCTCGAGATGATGATCCGCCTCGATGCCAAGGGGCACGTGGTGGATCCGTTGACGCTGCTCGCGAACCTGCGGGCGGTGGGCTCCCTGGCCGAGATCGGTGGCGCCGGCTACCTGGCGGAAGTGTCCGCCTCCGTGGCGACCTCCGCCCACATCAAGCACCACGCAGCGCTGGTCGCCGAGACCTCCAAGCTCCGGTGCCTGATCGAGGCGTCGGGCGACATCATCGAGAAGGCCTTTGAGACGGCACCCGACGCAGAGGACGTCCAGACCCTGATCGACGAGTCGGAGGCCGCGATCTTCGGCATCGCCTCCAAGGGCGAGGCCCGCGGTGCCGCGAAGGTCAGCTCGATCCTTGAGGACGTGTTCCACAGCATCGAGGCCCAGAGGACCCGGGGCGAGTTCACCGGCATCCCCAGCGGCTTCTACGACCTCGATGAGGTGCTCGGTGGCTTCAACCCGGGGGAGATGACCGTCATCGCGGCCCGTCCCGCCATGGGCAAGACGGCCTTCGTGCTGAACCTGATGGACCACGCGGCCACCAATCGCGCTGAGTGCCTTGGGTACGAACCTTCGGTGCTCTTCTTCAGCCTGGAGATGGGACGAACGTCCATTGTCCAGCGGATGCTCGTGGCCCGTGCCGGCATCGAGGCCCACCGCCTGCGACAGGGCCGGCTGCACGACCGCGAGTTCCAGGATCTCGTGGAGGCGGCGGGCGTCCTGAAGAACGCGCGCCTCTTCATCGACGACACCCCTGGCCTCTCGATCATGGCCCTCCGAAGCCGCTCCCGGCGGATCAAGGCGGAGCACGGCCTCGACATGATCGTGATCGACTACCTGCAGCTGCTCTCCGCCAAGGCCGAGAGCCGGCAGCAGGAGATCTCGGTCATCTCGCGGTCGCTCAAGGAGCTATCCCGTGAGCTCGAGGTGCCCCTCATCACCCTCGCCCAGCTCTCCCGCAGCGTCGAACAGCGGGAGGAGAAGCGGCCCCAGCTCTCCGACCTCCGGGAGTCGGGCTCCATCGAGCAGGACGCTGACGTCGTGATGATGCTCTACCGGGCCGAGTACTACTTCCCGATCGACGAGAACAAAGGCAAGGCGGAAGCGATCATCGTCAAGCACAGAAACGGCTCCACCGGCACCGTGGAGCTTGGCTTCCAGGGGTCGATGTTGCGCTTCTCGAACCGCGAGCCCTCCATGTCCGAACCCATCACAGGCCTATGAGATTCGCCAAGCGACCGGACCCGACCTTCCTATCCATCGGCGCCGCCTTGGTTCTCGGTCTCTCCGCCTGTGGGGGAGAAGAGGCCCCGAGCGAAGGGGCTCCTACCGAAGGGGCCACGACCGAAAGCGCGGACTCCGGGGCCCCCGTGGGGGCCGCCCGGGTTTTGACTGCCCAGGATCTGGTGATCCCCGATCCCGACCGGCCCCACGATTCGGTGGAGTTTGTGGAGACCGAGTCCGAATCCGTCGCGGATCGCTTGCTCGCCTTCTCGGACAAGCTCCGCAAACGCGAGTTCGAGGCCTTGAGCGACTTCTTCACCGAGGACTTCGTGGGCAGCCCCCTCGACTCGTGGCCCAAGAAAGAGGGCGGCCCCACTGAGTGGCCCCTGGATATCTCCCGCACGGAGTTCGACGTCGAAGGGGACGTCGCGCCCCTGGACCGGGAGGGATTCGAAGCCTCGATTCAGAGGGTCGTCGGTGGCTGGAGCCGGGTTGAGTCCGTGCTCTGGAAGGTCAAGGGCGCCGAGTTCCAGAAGGGGCTGCGGAGCTGGGGCAAGGTGCGTCTCAAGCTCCACCTGCTGGGGGAGCAGCCCGGTGGGTCCATGGTCGCCGTGCACGGCTGGGCGGACGCCCGCGTGACGAACCGCGACGGCAAGTACCGCCTGGATCGCTTCCGCTTGACGGAGCTCGGCCAAGAGACCCGCCAACGCCCCATGTTCGTGGAGGTCGCCGCAGCGGCGGGCCTGGCCCACACCTGGGCGCGCTTTGGCACGGACGCGAACCAGAGCTTCCACTGGAACGGGGCCGCCTCCGGGGACGTGGACGGCGACGGCGACTGGGATCTGTTTGTGCCAAGCGACGGGAAGAACTTCCTGTACCTGGCGCAACCCGATGGCACCTGGAGCGAATCCGCTGTTGCGAGCGGCGTGGCGGGTCCGCCGGAAGGAACGGGGGCGATCTTCTTCGACTGCGACCGCGACGGCGATCAAGACTTGATGGTCGGCCATGTCGGATGGCGAGAGCCAGGCGGGGGGGCCGGCGGCGAGCGCATCCGGCTCTACTTGAACGACGGCAAGGGCAAGTACACGGAATTCCAGGGCGGCGGGTTCGGTCCCAACGGATTCGGGAAGGCATTCATTGCCTACACCCTGACGGCCTTCGACTACGACGGCGACGGTTGGCTCGACGTGCACGTGTGCGCCTACGGCCGCGTCGAGTCGGAGCACAACGACTCCTGGATCGAGGCCACCAACGGCTCGCCGAACGGGCTCCTGCGATGCCTCGGCAAGGACGCCGATGGGACGTTCCTTGGTTTTGAAGACGCGGCAGAGAAGGCGGGCGTCGTGGACAGCCGCTGGAGCTACGCGGCCGCCGCTTCGGACGTGGACCTCGATGGGGACATCGATCTATTCGTGGCCAACGACTACGGGTCGAACCGCATGTGGGTGAACCAGGGCGATGGCACTTTCAAGGATGGGGCCGAGGCCATGGGGGTCGCCGATCGCGGCAACGGCATGGGGGCTGCGTTCGGAGATCTGACCTCCGATGGGCGCCCTGACCTCTACATCGCGAATATGTCGTCGACCGCGGGAAACCGCATTCTCGGGCGTCTCTCCGATGACATCGATCCGGACACCCACGCGATGCTCAAGAAGCTCGCGGCGGGCAACTCGATCTTCGCGGCGGGGGCCGATGGGAAGGGGTTCGAGCGATTGCCCCGGGGGAACGGCGGCATTGGCGCAAGCTGGGCCTGGTCGACCGCGCTCACGGACCTCGACCTCGACGGCGACCTCGACGTGTTCTGTACCAACGGCTTCGTCACGGGCAAGCTGCCCTTCGACACATGAAGCACCTACTGGCGCCACGTGGTGGCGTCGAGTTGTGGGGAGACATCGAGCACGAAGAAATTCCAAACCGAGGCCGTGGGCAACGCAGGTTTCCTGGCGCGGCACAACGGGGAGATCTTTCGGGAGGGCCGGTCCTTCAGCGGCAACGAGCGGGACAAGCTATTCCTGAACCAGGGGGACGGTTCCTTCCTCGACGTGTCGGACCTCTCTGGCGCGGACTCCGCGAACGACGGCCGGGCGGTCATCGCCTTCGACGCGGACGGGGATTTTGACGTGGACCTGTTTGTCCACGAGACCCAACGCGAGCGCCACGCCCTTTACCGCAACGACATCCAGGTGCCGGTCGAGGAGAACGGGGCTATCAAGGTCCAGCTGCGGGCGGTGACCGGAAACGAGGAAGCGATCGGCGCCACCGTCGTGGCGAGCGTCGGCGATACGAAGGTGGCCCAGGTCCTCTCGCGCGGCGCAGGCTTCGTGTCGTGCCAAGCGCCGGAGCTGATCTTCGGCCTCGGGGTCGAGGAGATGGCTGACGTTACCGTGCACTGGCCCGGCGGCGGGAGCGAGACCTTCACCGAGCTGAATTCCGGCACCGCTTACCTCCTCGTGGAGGGGGTCGGGCGAGCCCAGGTCCTCGATGTGGTGGAGCGGCCCCTCCCGGACCCGATGCGGCGAGGCGTCAACGTCAGGGTAGGGGAGAAAGTGACCTCCATCCCTGTCCAGGGCGAGGGCGGTGCGGTCCTGGCCCTCGACGTGGCCGAGCTCAGCGCCGGGAAGGACGTCTACCTCAACTTCTGGGCGAGCTACTGCGGCCCATGCGTCGCCGAACTGCCCATCCTTGACGCTTGGAATACGGCGGGTGAGGTCTCGGTGGTCGCCGTTTCCGTGGATGCGCCCAGCGCAAGGGAGCGGGCGGCAGCGCTGCTCAAGGAGCGGGCCCCGGGACTCGCCCTCCGATTCTCGGTGGATCCTCCGCCATCCGGGGCCCCGGCCGCCCCGGCCGCCATCGTGGACCTGGCCCGGCTACCTTTGCCCACGACCCTCATCCTCGGGCCTGACGGCACCGTCAAGCGCATCCTGCAGCGCCCCGTGGACGAGGAGAAAGATCGGCCCGGGTCGAAATAGGGCGGAGGGGGCTTCCGTAGTCCCGCTCTCCCTATTTCGCTCGGATCCTCGTTCCCCGTTGGGTACCCTCCGCGCCAGAGCTCAGGGCCGTCGATCGCTGGATCGGGCGGCCCGCTCTCGTCTTCCCTTGCAGCCCCTTCCCTCGACACGCCAGGACAGATCCATCGCCGGATCGGCCCCTGGACCCGCTTGGCGCGACAACGCAGCCACCATCCATGGTGCCGCATGGCTGTGCGTGCTTGCCTGGGCGTTCCTCGGCTCCTTTGCGCCCGCCGTCTTGGCCCAGGAGGCCCTTCCTGAGGGCATCCCGCGCGCGAACCAGGACCCAGACGCCACCCGGGAGACGGTCGTGGGAATCGAGGTCGAGGGACTGAAGTTCCACGACCCGGACCGGGTCGCGGCCATGCTGGGCTTCAAGGTGGGGGAGCCGATTCCCCTGAGCACGACCGAGGCCCAGCGCCGGCTCAACCAGGACTTCGGGATCCTGGTGGAGCCCCAGGGCCTCACCTTCGAAGAGGTCGAGGGTGGCGTCGTGGTGCACCTGGTCATGGTCGAGAGCCCCCTGGACCTGGACCCACAGTTCGTGGGGAACAACAAGTTCAGTGTGTCGAGGCTGCGCGAGTGGGCGCTGCTCGACGACCGGGTCGAGGTCTTCACCTACGAGGTGGAGAAGATCAAGGACCGGTTGATCGCCGCCTACAAACGCCAGGGCTACCACTTCGTCGAGATCGACCACTTGATCGGCGGCGACGGTGTGCAACGCCAAGAGATCATCTTCCAGATCCGCGAAGGCCCGAAGGTCTACGTGAAGTCGGTCAAGATCTACGGCAACGAGTCCATCCCGGATGAAGGCATCTTGCTCTGGCGCAAGAACCTCAAAAAGTCCGCCCGGCTCGGCACCAGCGGCCGCGGACTCTTCGCATGGTTTGGTCACCGCTACGTGGAGGAAGTCCTCGAGGCGGACCGCCTGGCGATCGTTTCGGTCTATCGCGAGCGCGGGTTCCTGGACGCAGTGGTCGACGCGGAGCTTGAGTTCACGGACGACCGCTCTGGCGTCTACGTCAAGTTCGTCGTGGATGAGGGGCCGCTGTACAAGGTGGGCTCCGTGGGCATCAAGGCCTTCGAAATCGAGCGAGTCGACACGGTGCCAGGCGGGCGCGGCGAGGACCGCACCCGGGAAGTGGACCTGATCATTCCGGAAGAGGAGCTGATCGAACTCCTCGAGCTGGTCCCCGGTGGGCCGTTCGCTTCGAACCGGATCCAGATCGACCGGCGCCGCTTGCTGGAGCGCTACGGGCAGGACGGCCACATCGACGCGGGTAGCTTCGCCGGCGAGTCTGGTACGGCTGGGTGGGCCTTCCTGGGGCTCGATCTGGTGCGCGACTACGAAAAGAAGCTCGTGTACGTCACCTACAAGATCCAGCAGGGACGTCCCTTCTACCTGCAGTTCCTCGAGGTCACCGGGAACGACAACACCAAGGACCGCGTCATCCGGCAACGCTTCGCCCAGCTCCCCGGTGAGCTCGTGGACGGCGTGAAGGTGCGCGACGGCCTGCGGCGGGTCATCAGGACGGGCTACTTCGACGACGCGTTCGCGCGGGGCGCGCACCCGCAGCCTACGGTCCGCTACAAGATCGTCGAGGGCAGCCCCGACCTTGTGGACATCGTCGTCAATGTCGAAGAGGGCCGTACGATCAACGCCAACCTGTCGGGCGGCGTGGCCAGTGACCAGGGGCTTGTGGGCATCATCTCGCTCACGGTGAACAACTTCGACGCCCAGCGCATGCCCCGATCCTTCTTCGGGATGTTCGGCGAGCTGTACCGCAAGGAAGCTTGGACGGGCGACGGGGAGACCTTTGGCATCGACCTCTCGCCAGGTTCCGAGGTCAACTACAGCCGGATCTTCTACCAGCATCCGGACATCTTCCGGCGGTACTTCGATCCCATCGGGTTCATCGCGGAGTTCCAGCTCCGGGACCGCATCTTCAGGTCCCACGACGAGGGCCGAAAGTTCGCCCGGCTGGCCATTACCCGCGCCTTTGGCCAGGGTGACTGGCAGACGTCGCTCGGGGTTCGCTGGCAGGACCTTCGGATCGATGATCTGGATGGGGACGACATCCTTCCCTCGACGCTGATTCGCTCCGAGGGAGAGGAGACGTTCGTTGGCGTGACGGGGTCCTTGAGCGTCAACAAGCTGGACAACCCGCGCCTGCCGCGCACGGGCTACTCTGGCCGCTGGACCAATACGCTTTACGGTGAGGCCCTCGGCAGTGACCGGAATCTGTGGAAGACAGAGCTCTCCTTCGATCGCTACTTCCACCTGTCACGGGATGTGGACAGCGCGGCGCCGGGGATTTATCTCGGGCTGGGCTCAGGCCTCGCGGTTCCCTTCGACGGCTCCTCCGGCACCGTGAACTACGGCGAGCGCTTCTTCTTCGGTGGCGCGCGCATCGGACGGGGTTTCCGATTCCGGGGCATCGGCCCCTACGACGGGGACTACCCGAGCGGCGGCGAGACCTATGCTCGCTCGACCCTCGAGTATCGCTTCCCGCTCTACACCCAATCGGTCCCGGGCACGACCCAGCGGCGCGAGGTGTTCCGGGGGTCCTTCTTTGTGGACACGGTGGTGCTCGATCCCAAGGCGTATTCCCTGGACCTCGACCAGGCCCGTGTGTCGGCTGGATTCGCCCTGGGTCTGATCGAACCATTCCCCGTGACTTTCAGCTTCGGCTGGCCCCTGCGCGCCGAGGACGAGGATGAGCGGCAGGTCTTCGCGTTCAGCCTGACCTTCCGCTGATGCCCGCTCTCGTCGGCGCCCGGGGCGCCGTGGAGCCTGTCCTGGATGCCGTCCCCCGTGGGCCATCGAGTGATTACCTGAGGCAATCGCTCTGTCCGTCCCTGACGGGGTTTGACTTGACCGGCCAGCGGCGTCACGCTCCCCAGAGCCAAAGCGCGGAATCGCGCGGGTCACGAGGGGTTTTGAACGCAGGAACAGGAAATCAAATGGGCGTGCCCAGCCGCGCTTGGTCGGTCGCCGAGCTCGCAGATCGCTGCGGAGGAACGGTCGTGGGTGACGGGTCTCTCGGGATCACGGGGCCCGCGGGCCTCCTCGACGCGGGGCCGTCGGAGGTGTCGTTCCTGGCCCAGGCCGGGTACGTCTCCCAGCTCGCGACCACCCAAGCTGGGGTCGTTCTCGTGGGAGCCGAAACGAAGGTGGACCGCTCCGACTTGGCACTGATCCGCTGCGCGGATCCCGAGCGTTCGTTCACGCAGGTCATCCTGGCCTTCGCCCCGGACATTCCGGACATCCCCAGCGGCGTCCATCCCGGTGCCTTTGTTCACGGGGACGCCGAGGTTGGCGAGGGCGTGGCCATCGCCGAGTGCGTGAGCGTTGGGCCCGGCGCCGTCATTGGAAGCGGCGTCAGGCTCCATGCGGGAGTCACGGTGGGGGCGGGCGCAAAGGTCGGTGAGGACACTCTCCTGCATCCCGGCGTCGTGATCTATCCCTACAGCGAGGTGGGGGCGCGCTGCATCGTGCATGCGGGCGCGGTCATTGGCTCCGAGGGGTTTGGCTTCCACCACGACGGCACCGGGTGGAAGAAAACCCCCCAGGTGGGTCGCGCGGTCCTCGAGGACGACGTGGAGGTCGGCGCGGGCTCGACGATCGACTGTGCGCGTTTCGGTGCGACTCGCATCGGCGCGGGTTCGAAGCTCGACAACCTCGTGCACGTCGGACACAACGTCCAGGTCGGGCGCAACTGCCTGTTGCTCGCCCACGTGGGCGTCGCCGGATCGACCGTGATCGAAGACAACGTGATCCTCGCCGGGCGGGTGGGTGTCACCGGTCACGTTCGCATCGGCGCCGGCGCCCGCGTTGCCGGAGGATCCGGCGTGACGAAGGACATCCCCGCCGGGGAAGAGTGGTTCGGCTACCCCGCCGGGCCGAGCCGCGAGAAGCTGCGCAGCATGGTCAGCGCCGAACGAGCAGGCAGCGACGTGCGGGCGCTCAAGAAAGAAGTCAAGGGGCTCAGGGAAGAGCTCAACGCATTGCGAAGCGCGTTGGGTGCATCCCAGAGTCCACTAATGGGCGCCGGCGATGGCCCTGGAACCCAGCCCACCAACCCGACGGAGGACCCGCGATGACGCGGCGCCAACACACCCTTCGCACGCCGGTGGAGATCACCGGCATCGGCCTGCATTCCGGCGAAGAAACGAAGGTCCGCGTCCAGCCGGCGCCCCTTCATCACGGCATTGAATTCGTGCGCGTGGATCTCGAGGACGCGCCCTCCGTTCCGGCGTTCATCGCCCACCAATCCCCCAAGGATCGCCGTACCCGCCTCGTGCGCGAGCGCGTCGAGGTGGAGACGGTGGAGCACTTCCTCGCGGCCTGCAAAGGGCTCGGGGTGGACAACCTGCGGGTGGAGATGTCCGGCGCCGAGTTCCCGGGGATTGATGGCAGCGCGATGCCCTTCGTGGAGCTGCTCGAAAGCGGTGGGATCATCGAACAGCGGGGGGCGGCCAAGTCATTCCGCCTCGAAGAACCCGTCTTCGTCCGGGATGGGAACGCCACCCTGGTGGCCCTGCCCACGGACGGCGACGCCCTGACGCTTCAGTACGTGGCTTCGTTCGACGAGCCCGGTGTCCAATCCGGCAGCTACCAGTTCGACATGTCGCCCGAGGTATTCAAGGAAGAGATCGCGAACGCCCGGACGTTCTGCCTCGCGAGCGAGGTCGACCACTTGAAGTCCTTAGGGCTTGGCAAAGGTGCGACCCGCGAGAACACCGTCGTTCTCGGGGATCCTGACACCGTCATGCGCATGGAGGGCGAGCCCGTTCGGCACAAGATGCTGGACCTCGTGGGGGACCTGTCCCTGCTCGGTTCCGACCTCATTGCCCACGTCATCGCCACCCGCAGCGGCCACTCCACCAACGCGGAGCTCGTGCGGCGCCTGCTGGCGATCATGCAGGCCAAGGAAACGAGCGGCGCCATCGAGCGGGAGTCCGGGATGGACATCCGGCGCATCCTCGAGCAGCTGCCCCATCGCTATCCGTTCCTGCTCATCGATCGCGTCATCGAGGTTGAGGGCTACCAGCGGGCCGTGGGCATCAAGAACGTCACGATCAACGAGCCCTACTTCCAGGGGCACTTCCCGGACATCCCGCTCATGCCCGGCGTGCTTCAGCTCGAAGCCATGGCGCAGCTCGCGGGGATGTTGCTCCTTCGCAAGCTCGAGTTCAGCGGCAAGCTGGCCGTGCTTTGGTCCATGGACAAGGTCAAGCTGCGCGGCGGCGTGACCCCCGGCGATCAGCTTCGGCTCGAAGTGGAGACCGTGCGGATCAAGGGCGACATCATCAAGATCAAGGGGTCGGGCTCAGTCTCTGGCCGGCCGGTCTGCGAAGCGGACCTCATGTTCACCATGCTCGAGGACTGATGGGAATGAGCGACCTGATTCATCCGACCGCGCAAATCGCGGAGGGCGCCGAGATCGGCGAGGACGTCACCATTGGGCCGTCCGCCATCATCGGCCCGAACGTCAAAGTAGGGGCCCGCACCAAAATCGGCCCCCTCGTCGTGATCGATGGGCACACGACCCTCGGCGAGGACAACCTCGTGGTGGGTCAAGCGAGCCTCGGCGGGCCGCCCCAGGACCTTTCCTATCGGAATGAGCCCACGATGCTCGAGATTGGCGACCGGAACACCATCCGGGAGTTCGTCTCGATCAACCGCGGCACCGTGAAAGGCGGCGGGCTGACCAAGATTGGCAACGACAACCTGATCATGGCCTGCTGTCACGTGGCCCATGACTGTGAGCTCGAAGACAACATCGTCCTCTCGAACAGCTCTGGGCTCGCCGGTCACGTCAAGGTCGGCCGCAACGCGAACCTCTCGGGGATGTGTGGCATCGTGCACTTCGTCGAGATTGGCGCCTATGCGTTCCTCGCCGGCATGACGCGCCTCGCCCGGGACGTGCCGCCCTACATGATCATCGAGGGTCACGAGGGCCGCGTACGCGGGGTCAACGTCGTGGGCCTCGCCCGGGGCGGCGTCTCCGAGGAGGACCAGGAGGCACTCAAGCGGGCCTACCGGCGCCTCTTCCGGGGGGCCACGCCCCAGAGCGCGGTGCTCGAGGACATGCGGGGCGAGGAACACTCGAGCCCCTACGTTCAGCGGCTGGTGCAGCACATGACCGCCATGGAAGGCGTTGTCAGGGGGCGCTCCCGCGAGGCGCTCCGGGACGACTTCACGGAGCTGGGCAAGAAGCGCATGCGCGAGATGGGCGTGCCGGGCTACGTCTGAGCTTCCGATAGGAATGGACCGGCCCCCTCGGCCCGGATTCGCGGCAGGATCCATCGATCAAGGGCGGGGAGATCCGGCCCGCAGCCGCGTGATCGAGTCCACGGCAGTGTGTTCTGGTGCACGGCAGGGGCTACACTCCCGGCCTTATGAAACTGCGCCCGGTCCAACCCGAAGTTGATTTTCCCGCCCTGGAGGAACGCGTCCTCGAGCATTGGGACGCCACGAACGCCTTCCAGCGGAGCATTTCCGAGCGGCCGGAGTCAGAGCGCTACGTGTTCTACGACGGCCCGCCCTTTGCCACGGGCCTGCCGCACTACGGCCACTTCGTGGCCAGTGTCCTGAAGGACATCGTCCCGCGCTACTGGACGATGAAGGGCAAGCGGGTCGATCGCCGCTGGGGTTGGGATTGCCACGGTCTGCCCGTGGAGAACGAGACCCAGAAGGATCTCGGGCTCAAGTCCAAGGCCGACGTGGACGCCCTCGGCATCGAGAAGTTCAACGGGGCCTGCCGCGGCATCGTCCTGCGGTACACGGAGGAGTGGAAGAAGAGCATCCGCCGGTTAGGCCGCTGGGTGGACCACGACCGTGGCTACAAGACCATGGACGCGGACTTTATGGAGTCCGTGTGGTGGGTCTTCTCCAAGCTCTGGAAGGACGGCCGCATCTACGAGGGCTACCGCGTCCAGCCGGTTTCGCCGGCCCTTGGAACGCCGCTCTCCAACTTCGAAGTGGCACTCGGCCCCCAGGAGCGCGATCCGGTCACCAAGAAGGACGGGCACAAGCGCCGCCAAGACCCGAGCCTCACGGTGCGCATGCGCCTCGAGGATGAGGACGCGTCCCTATGGGTCTGGACGACGACCCCGTGGACGCTGCCGTCGAACCTGGCGATCGCGGTCAACCCGAAGATCGAGTACGTCAAGGTCCGCGTGAAGGACACGGGCGAAGTCGCCTACGTCGAGCCCGGGCGCCTTGCGGACTACCAGTCCCGGGGCCGGATCGGGGAAACCGAGGAGCTTGAGCGGCTCCCCGGCGCGGACCTCGTGGGGCGCCCCTACGAGCCGCTCCTGCCGTACTTTGCGGAGTATCAGGACGCCGTGGCTGGCAAGCGCCAGGCCTTCTACGTCGTTGGGGCCGACTACGTCGAGACGACGAGCGGTACCGGCCTCGTGCACCAGGCCCCGGCCTTCGGCGAGGACGACTTCCAGACCGGTAAGGAGCACGATCTGCCCCTCGTGAACCCCTTGAGCCTCACCGGGCACTTCGATAGCTCGGTCTCGGACTTCGAGGGTCAGTTCGCCAAGGACGCCGACAAGGCCATCGTGCAGAAGCTGAAGGCCCAGGACTCCGTCGTGGACCAGGACACCTTCGTCCACGCTTACCCGCACTGCTACCGCACCGGGTCGCCGCTTCTGTACATGGCGATCTCGACCTGGTTCATGAAGGTCGAAGAGCTCCGCGACGAGCTCGTGAAGAGCAACGAGACCAGCCACTGGGTCCCGGAGGCCGTTGGCACAGGTCGCTTCGGCAACTGGCTCGCGGGGGCGCGGGACTGGAACCTCTCACGGAACCGGTTCTGGGGCACGCCCCTACCCATCTGGCGCTGCGACGAGGATCCCTCGGACATGGTTTGTGTGGGCAGCCGAGAGGAGCTTGGGCGCCTGTGCGGGATCGACGCGGCGGAGATCGGCGATCTCCACCGGGACAAAATCGACGGGCTGACCTTCCCTTCGGAGAAGACCCCCGGCGGCACGATGCGCCGTATCCCCGAAGTCTTCGACTGCTGGTTCGAGTCGGGCTCCATGCCCTACGCGGAGCACCACTATCCCTTCGAGAACAAGGCGATGGTGGAGGAGAACCTGCCCGCGGACTTCATCGCGGAGGGCCTCGACCAGACCCGGGGGTGGTTCTACACGCTGACGGTGCTGTCGACGGCGCTGTTCGGTCGCGCGGCGTTCCAGAACGTCATCGTGAACGGGATGGTGCTGGCGGAAGACGGCGCCAAGATGAGCAAATCGAAGCGCAACTTCCCGGATCCGAACAAGATCCTGGAGACCCTCGGCGCGGATGCCCTGCGGATCTACCTGGCGTCCTCGCCGGTGGTGAATGCCAAGCCCCTGCGCTTCGCCGAGGCGGGCGTGCAGGAGCACGTGCGGGCCGTGATGCTGCCCCTTTGGAACGCGTATTCGTTCCTGACCAGGTACGCCGACGTGGACGGCTGGGAGCCCGATGGGGAGCCCGCGGACCCGAAGCTCAACGAGCTTGATGGGTGGATCCTGTCGCGCCTGCAGACGCTCCTCGGGGACATCGAGGGGCGCATGGCGAGCTACGAGCTCTTCCGCGTGATTCCGGCGCTGCTCGGCTTCATCGACGACCTGACGAACTGGTACATCCGGCGTAGCCGGCGCCGATTCTGGCGCGGGGCGGCCGAGGACGATGGCGGCGACAAGCGCAACGCGTACCGCACGCTGCACCATGTGCTCCTGACCTTGTCGAAGGCCCTGGCGCCGTTCCTGCCGTTTGTCTCTGAGGAGATGTACGGGAACCTGTCGGGGGGCGCCAAGGACTCGGTGCACCTCGAGGACTACCCCGTGGCGGATCCTGCGGCCCAGGATGTAGCCCTGGAGCACCGAATGGCCCTCGCACGGGCCGCGGTGGGGCTTGGGCGCGGACTGCGCGCCAAGCACGACGTGCGGACGCGGCAGCCGTTGCCGTCCATGACGGTGGTGGCGGCGTCGCCTGAGGATCGCTCGGGGCTCGAGGCCATGGCCGAGATCGTGCGCGATGAGCTGAACGTCAAAGAGCTCCTCGTGTCCGCGGACGAGGGGGACTTCGTGACGTATTCGGCGCGCCCTAACCTGAAGGTGCTCGGCCCGAAGTTCGGCAAGCAGATCGGCACGATCAAGAAGGAGGTCAGCGGGTTCGACTCCGAAGCGCTGGCCGCCGTGGTGGCGGGCGGTTCCCTTGGGAGCCCTTCGATCGAGGGGCTCACCTACGACGCTGAGACGTTGCTGGTGGACCGATCGTCGCGGGAAGGCACGGTGGTGGACACCGATGGTTCTGTGACCGTTGCCCTCGACGTGACCCTGACGGACGCCCTCGTGCGTGAGGGCTTGGCCCGTGAACTCGTGACGCGCATCCAGAACGTGCGGAAGGACCGCGGTCTCGAGCTGGACGATCGCATCGAGGTTTCGGTGACCTGCGACGGAGCGCTCGCTGAGGCGCTTCGGGAACACTGGTCTCTCATCGCGGGGGAGGTTCTCGCGGTGGGCGACTGCCCCGATCCTGCGAAGGGTGGGGACGGAACCGACGCTTTCGATGTCGACGGTGCGTCCGTCTCGATCGGCGTGAAGAAAGTTTGATCGAACAGCGCTGATTGTTCGCTCTCCCGGGCGGTGCTAGGGTGACCTCCCTGAAGGTATCCCTAGCACCGCAGGTGAACTCGCAAGCGTGCTCCGGAGCCGAATAACCACCTCAAGGGCCAACCAAGGCTGCGGACGTGGCAACACCACGTCGGGTCTGGCCCACCTGTGAACCGGAAGGTTCCAGGGCCAAAAGCGAGCACGGCAGTGCCGGGGACCTTCAGATTTTCCCTTGTGCAGCGAGCGCAGCATCGGGCGAGGCATAGCGCTCCAGGGGGCTGCCACGCAGGCCCGAGGGCTACATGGGCGTGGGATGGCGAAGGGCCTTTGAAGTGCCCTCCCCCGAATCGGTAGTGTGGCGAGACATCGGGGCGAGGGGTCCCGAACGCACACAACATCCTTGGGGGATTTGAAGACGTGAGAGGTCTAGCTGTGGTCGTCCTAGGGGCGATCCTGATTTGGTTCGGCTTGAGCCGAAGTGATGGGGGAGGGAGCACCGTCCATGCGGGCGAGCGCTCGGGGGTAGATTCCGAGGGTTCGGCGCAGGCCGGGCCGACGGGAGATTCGTCCGGCGAGCTCAACTTCACCGGGGGAGCGCCGAAAGCCGCTCCCGTTGCCCATGACTCCCAGGCCCGCTGGGGCGGCGACGTGCCCGGTGGCGGAAGCGAGTCCCTGGCCGAGGATCCGGAGTACCTGGGGAACGAACTTGCCCAGGACGACGGTTCTCTCCCGGGCAACGGCTACGCCGAGTCCGGGGTGTATGAGCCAGAGCCCGTGGAGCAGGAGGTCTACGAGCCCGCGCCGGCGGCGTACGTGCCGGAGAATCGCGAGCTGAGCTTCGGCTCTGGGTCGCGGGATGAGCGCGGCGGGTACCAGCTTGGTGGCGCCGTGCCCGAGACCCAGGGGCTAGCGACCATGCTCTTGGACGCTTGGTTGCGCGCTGATGCCAAGGACCTTGAGACCTACTTGAAGGTGGGGAAAGGTGCCGACCTCCCCGCTTCGCAGGGGCAGCTCGTGGCAGCGTTCTGGCAGGCCCTGGCGGGGGAACTCGACGCGGCTCGTCAGCGCCTGGACTCCCTGCGAGGGGCCGAGGGGGTCACGAGTTCGCAGCTCGCATTGTTGCAGGCCGCCCTGGACGAGCCCGGGGCCCGCGCGGTTCCGAGTTCGGCTTCGACCTCACGGATCGAGCCACTGGCCCACGCCATGAAGATGGTGCTCTTGAACGACGAGGCTCGCACGCTGCTGAAGGTGCGCGAGTACGGTCGTTCCGCCGTGGCCTGGTCGGATCTCATTCAGGCAGAGGTTGGGGCGCCTTGGCGTCCGAACCGGAGCGCTCTCCTCGGGTGGGCAAAAGAGCTTGAGCGGGCCCAGAACAACCATCGCTTCTCGCCGCGCGGCGCATGGCCCTACGTGGAGCAGAAGGTGGCCTCCGGGGACTCCCTGACGGTGCTGCGCAAGCGTGTGCTCCGGCGCAGGCCTGATCTTTTGCTCTGCACGGGGCTCATCGCGGAAGTGAACGGGATTACCGGCTATCTACAGCCGGGGGACGTCCTGCGCATTCCCACGGACCGGGCGAACGTGATTGTGGATCTCGATTCTCGGCTCCTGATGTACCGCCATGGGGACGAGGTCGTGCGTGCGTGGGAATGCGGGATTGGCAAGCCTGGGCACGAGACGCCCATTGGCGAGTACAAGATCGGCATCAAGCAGAAGAAGCCTGCGCACACGACCAAGGGCCTCCCGTACGGGCACCCGGAGAACCCCCTCGGTAGCCGTTGGCTAGCGTTGGAGCTGGACGGCCGCAATACGAGCTACGGGATCCATGGAACGTCGGACCCCGACGGTGTCGGCGGAGAGGTGAGCCTCGGCTGCATTCGCATGCGCAATCGCGACGTGGACCAGCTGTTTGAGATCCTCCCCGTGGGCTCGACGGTGATCCTGCAGGAGCTGTCTCTTATACACATCTGACGCTGCCGACGATATGC
>CAJXRJ010000032.1 GCA_913058555.1 uncultured bacterium | reverse complement strand
GCGCACGACGCCCTCGGCGGCGGACTCCGCGCGCATGCGCGCTAGCTCGCGATTCGCGCGGGCGCTTTCGATGCGCCGGGCGTTTCGATTCCATATGGGCAGTGGGATCGACAGGCCAATCTCCGCGCGGGTCCCGTCGATGTCGTCGCTTGCGCCAAGGCCCAAGCCGAGGTCGGGGTATTGCTTCGTGATCTCGAGGGCGAGGGTTTGCTCGGCCACTTCATAGTCGGCAGCGAGGGTGAGAACTTCTGGGTTGGACTGGGCGAGCGCCCCGTGGGAAAGCGCCTGGGGGGCCGACGAATCATTCACAGGGAGCCCCGGCACCAACTCGAACGGCGCACCCGGGAAGAGCCCCATCAGGCCAAACAAGCGGGCCTCCGCGTCGGCAACCTGATACTCGACGAGGGCCAGGTCGGTCTGCCGTCCGACGAGCTCAATGCGCAAGAGACGACGGTCCGCGCTGCGTATGGCCCCCGCCTTCTCAAGGCGCTGCGCCACCGCCTCGATCGTGGTGAACTGCTCCACGACCGTGCGCAGGAGATTGCCACGCTCCACGGCGATGGTCCATTCGATCCACGCACGGCGTACGTCGTTGCGATAGGCCCACTCCTGGGCCCAGACGCGGCGAAGGGCGGCTCGATGGCTTGCGTCCGCCTGGGACTCGAGGGCCTTCAGGCGGCCCGAGACCGGTAGTGAGAAGTTCACCATGGCCCCGAACTCAAACGGTCCGCTGGGGCTCAGGAACTCGGCGCCGTTCACGCCGAGGACCGGATCGACCCAGCGTCCTGCCGTGCGTGCGTTGGCTGCGGCAACGCCGGCTTCGGCACGGGCGATACGTAAATCAGCTCCGTAAACGAGGGCCATCACCTCGGCTTCGTCGAGGGTGATGCCGTCCGTCAGGTCAAAGGCCTGGGCGGTTTCGGGGGCGAGGCGAGTGCTCCGGGAGGCCACCGCGTCCAGGCGCGCTGCGATGTCGAGGGGATCGCGCTCGTAGGTCTGGCAGCTGACGGTGGCGGCGGCGACGAGACCCCAGCCGATCACGCGCGCGCGTGATCGAAGCGAATCTGAGTCGTTCTGTTGGGGGCGGCGTCCCGAAGGGGGCGCGGCGAGGGAAACCATGGGAGCACTTCTTGTCCTGGACCGATGAGTCGTTCACGCAAGACACGGCTCGACCGGAATGCTGGTGGGCATTCAAGGAAGCCGTGCGGCGGACGATCAAAGGCGCAGGGGAAGGGCTCCCGCGCGCTCCGCGGAGTTCCGTGGGCGGCCATCCGGCGGCCCGCGTGGGGAGTCCGCCAAGCGTTCGGTGCCGCGAGCCCGGTGCCCTCCGACGAATGCAACGGCTGCCCATGGAGCGGGCGGCGCCAGGGGCGTGGGGTCGGTACTCGGAACGTCGCTTCGGCTCCCGAGGACCACGAAAGGCACGCAGGACTCACTGGGCGCGGTGATGCCGGGACCGTCGGGACCCTGCTCGTGGGGACCCTCCGAAGGGCACTCGGTCGGCGCCTGGAGGTCTTTGCCCGCGTGCGCGGCCTCCGGAGCGCCGTGGCCTCCGTCTGCGCACGCCTCGATCCCGTGGCCCGAGCACGCATGGGAGTGCTCGCCGGTGAATCCGAGGCTTCCGTGGCAGGCCCGCAGCTTCAACCCATCCGTTCCGGTCACGGCCTGAATGGCCATGATCAGCATCGGGAGGAGGAGTTTGAGGGGCGTCGACATCGAATTGCGCCGCGGCGGCGCTTCGGAGAAGATCGGCTAAAGCCTGCACCGAGCACAAGGGCTGATGGCGCGAATCAGTGGGGTGAAGGCCCCCAGGACGCGTAGGCCCCGGCTCGGAATCACCCGGGCGGCCGATCAGAGGATTCCAAACCGCACGCTGATGCGGATCGACCCACTGCCAGCGCCTGCCTGGCCCGACGCGCCATCGAAGGATTTCATGATTCGGATGGCTTGGACCGGCCCAACCTTAACGCCGGCCACCTGAGCCGCCGTTTCTGCCTGGGCTCTGGCGTCCCGGAAGGCGAGCTCCATGGCCTGCTCCTTGGCCTTCGCGAGGGCGCTATCCGTGGGCCGATAGCGGATGGCCCCCGGGCCCCCCCCGGTGGGCGAGCCCGCTTGGGCGAGGTAGAACGCCTGCAGCGCGTCCGAAGATCCTCCGGCTAGCTGGCAGCCCACGTCCTGTGCCTCGTCGATCAGCTCGACCACGGTTTGGATATCGGTGCCGGACGCCGCCAGGCGGAGGGTCATGATCTCGGCCACTTCAAACCCCGGTTCCGCCGGGGCCTGTCCGTCGAACATAAAAGCCTGGTTCGACGACTGTTCAACTCCCACGCGAACCCCGCCGCCCTCGACGACAACGCCCTCGAAAACGCCGACGGCCTTCTGGAACAGGGCCTTCTTCGCCTTGAAGTTGCGCAGGGCGTCCCCCGGCGCCTTGGCCTTCGCCTTCACGGAGATGCGTACCTCCACCTGGTCGGCAGCCATTGAAGCGCTGCCCTCTCCCGTCACGATGATCCCGTTCGTGGAAGGCGCCTGCGGACGCGGGGCCGACAATTGACCAGCTGTCGTCGCAGGAATCGAAACGGCCAGGGACGATCCGGCGAGGACCAGGAGAGCGATTGTGTTGAGCTTCGGCATAGCCCCGAAGTTACCTGCTCGACCTGATGGGACAAGGTCTCTGGCCTTCCTCTGGCCTTCCTCGTCCCAGTTCCTCGCCCAGGGAAGGACTACTGATACACGAAGTGCGCGGTGGCCTTGCAGGACTTGCCCGGGATGACGCGGACCCAGTGGGCGCCGTAGGCTTCAGGAAAAGCGTGGAACATGGTCTGGCCCTTGGCCACCTGGAAGGTTTGGTAGTGCCTCCAATGGCCGTCGCCGAGGATGTCGACTTCGACATGAAAAGGGACGCGCTCCTGCTGGTCATGCCACAGGTGGAGGCCCTTCTTGTCGAAGCCCGTCATGAGGAACGGGTCGCTCGGGACCCCGGCGACCACGGGATCCTCGCGCCACACGGCGCCCCAGCCGGTGGGCTCTCCAAATGTGTTGAGATCGTCGATGCCCCCCAGCCAGAGTCCAGACTGTGGCTGGCCGACTGCGTTGTCGGTCTGGTCGCCGCCAAGGACGAGGAGGCCGCGCCAAAAGACGAAGTCCGGGACGATGCGCACGTGGGAGGCGATAGGGCGCACACCCCAAAGGTGCCCGCCGTAGGTAAGCGCGGGGAGGTCATAGAAGAGCCCGAACGAGTCCATGAGGTAGCGCTCGGTTTGGACCTCGCGGATGCGCATCCACTCGGTGTTCCACGTGTGGTCGAAGGAGTGGCTGCCGCGGGGCAGGCGGTAGCGCTTCCATTGACCGCCGATCAGGACGCGCAGGATGGGGGAGGCATGGTCCCAGCCGAGGGCGTAGACGGTGTTGCCGTAGGTCTTGCCGGCGCCGAGATTCTGCTTGCCCGCGACTTCGACGAAGGGGTTCTCCTCGAGGACGGTCCACGGGCCTTTGCCGGTCCACTCGGCAAGGCGGCCGCTCTTGCGCTGCTTCAGGTACTCCTTCTCGTCGTAGCTGTTGTTCGCGACGATGACGCGGCCCTGGGCGGTGTGCATCCCCTTGAAGTGCACGTAGGTGCCCTTCGGGAGCGCGAGCTCCGTCACGAGGTTGGCGACCTGGGTTGTCTCGAGCGTTCCGAGGTGCGTTTCGAAGAGCAGGCCCTCCATGGTCAGCATGTAGACCTGGTCGGGATCGGTGAGGTGGTTCGCCGTTGCCGTGATGCGGTGCTTCCTCAGGGGCTCGATCGTTCGGACCTTGCCCTTGGGGTCGATCACGTGGGGGCCAATCACGACGTGCTTCGAGCGCCAGTGCACGAGGCGGTTCGCGAAGGTGCCGGTTACCGACTCGGGATGCAGCCGCCACGAAAGGTCGTCGCGGATCTCGTAAAGGCCGATGCCCGAGCCACGGATGTGCGCCACGTAGCCCACTGCCCAGAGGCGATTGGCCCACGGGATCAAGGCCCCGATGCCGGTTTCGGAGTCACTTCCGGCACCGTCCGCGCGCACCGCAAAGTGCAGGGGCACATGCTCGATCACCGGCCCCGGCGGGTGCCACCTGTGGGGATCCTCTGGCTCCTCCTGCGTGACAGCGTTGAGGCACGCGGAAACGAGAGCAGCAGCGAGGAACCCCATCACGCTACAGCCTCACCGAGCGGCCTTCGATGGCGGACTCGTCCGCGGCGAACATGACCCGGTGAGTGTCGAGGGCCGTGGCGAAGTCGGTCCACTTCATGGGCTCGCCGCGCTTGGTCGCATCGGCGAAGGCCTGGAACTGGGGCTGGTAGGGATGATCCTTCACAGCGCCTGAATCGATCAGGTGTGTCTCGAGGGTCGACCATCGGTCCTTGTCCAGGCCTTCCAGCTTGGACGAATAGAACTTGTTGTCGAGGATTGAGCCGTGGCTGCCCACGAGGTGCACGTGGAAGTAGTACGGCTGGAGACAGTCCACCACCGACGCGCACTTGGCCGCGCGGCCGTCCGCGAAGCGCAGCAGCGTCACTTGGCTCGTGTCGTACTCGTACGGCTTGAAGATCTCGGACTTGGAGCGCGTCGAGTACGCAGTCACTTCGTCCACCTTGGGCGCCTTGCCGTCGGGGCCACCCATGAAAAAGAGCAGGGCGTCCAGGGCGTGACAACCGGCGGTCGCCAGCGACGAAGTGCCGATGTCCTTCTTGACGTTCCAGGGGAACTGTCCGTACCAGGGGCCGATGCCGTGGTAGTAGTCGACTTCCGCGTAGTGGATGTCACCGATCAGGCCCGCATCGAGGATCGAGCGGATCGTGCGGAAGTGCGCGCTGAACCGGCACTCGAAGCAAACCATGGCCTGAACGCCGTTGGCCTGGATCGCGTCGGCGACGCGCTGGACGTCGGCGAAGTTGGTGGCGACAGGCTTCTCGACAATGAGGTGCTTACCGGCCTCCGCGGCTTGCACGGCTTGGTCTGCGTGCAGGCTGTGGGGCGTGCAGATATCCACGACGTGGATGTCTGGATCCGCAAGCATGTCCTCGTAGCTCCCGTAGGGGCGCAGGGGCGTGCCGTACGTGCGCTCGAGCTCGGCCGGGTCCTGGGGCCGCCGTGAGGACACTCCGGTGACCCCGGCGCCCTCCACGTTCTTGAAGGTCTCGATGTGCGCGCCTGCGACCGCTCCGAGGCCGACGATGCCAACGTTGAGTTCACTCATAGCGCGCATGCTAGCCCTGAAAGAAGCGCTAAGGGTCGACAGATCACTTCGTTTCGCGCGGCAGCGCCCCATCAGCCGTCCATGTGGTGCGGTCCGAGGATCGCTGTTTTTCGACGGTCTGCTCATGCAGATTAGGCGCTAGCCTGGGGCCCCATGGCATCTCTTCGACTCTCCAGACGCCGCGTCCTTCGGGGCGCCGCTGCCGCATCCGCTTCCTTGGCCGCCGCTCCGTTTGTGCGGGCGAGGCCCATACAGGAATCGAAGCTCAAGCTCGCGGCCATCGGCACGGGCAACCGCGGCTCCGCGAACCTGGCAGGGGTCCTGGGGGAGGATGTCGCGCTGCTCTGCGACGTGGACGAGGGCATGCTTGCCAGGGGAATCAGGCAGGTGAGCGAGGCGGGAGGGGCCAAGGCCAAGACCTACGTGGACTGGCGCGAGCTGCTCTCCGGGGAAAAAGACCTGGATGGCGTCGTCGTTTCGACCCCTGACCACACCCATGCCGCCATCACCCGGGCGGCCCTTAGGAGGGATCTCCCGGTCTATTGCGAAAAACCCTTGGCGCGCACGGTGGCGGAAGCCCGCGAGCTGGCGGCCCTCGCGCTCGAGCATCCGGTCCCGACTCAAATGGGCATTCAGATTCACTCGGGGGACAACTACCGCCGCGTCGTCGAGGCGTTGCGCGCGGGTGTCATCGGGGAAGTCTCCAAGGTGGAGATCATCTGTTCAAAGAGCTGGTCAGGGGGCTCCTTCGGGGAGGCCGCTGAGGTGCCGAAGGGGTTGAGCTGGGACCTCTGGCTCGGCCCGACTCCCTCACGGCCGTACACGTCGGGCGTGCACCCCGCCGATTGGCGCAGGTTCTGGGCGTTCGGAAATGGCACCTTGGGCGATATGGCGAGCCATTGGCTCGACCTGGCCCACTGGGCCCTCGACCTCGGGGCGCCAACGACCATTTCCTCCACGGGCCCCGAGCCTGACGAAGTGGGGACTCCAATTCAGCAGACCGTTGTATGGACCCACGAGACCACGCCACAGCGGGGCGAGGTCCGCGTCGAATGGTGGGATGGGGGAGCCAAGCCCCCGGGCGCGCCGCTGGGCAATTGCCACGTGTTCCACGGCTCCAAGGGCAAGCTCTTCTCAACCTACGGGTCGATGAACGTCGTGCTCGACGACAAGGACGACGGCTGGGCGTCCCCGACCCCCACGTTCGAGAAGTCCCCAGGTCACTACGCTGAATGGCTCAATGCGATCAAAGGGGAGGGGCCAGCGGCCCTCTGCGAATTCGGCTACTCCGCGCAATTGACGGAGGCGATCTTGCTCGGCTCCGTCGCCTACCGCGCCAAGTCGGAGATCCAGTGGGATTCCGCGAAGGGCACCAGTGACAAGGGCCAGGAGTTCCTGGCCGCCGAGGAGCGCGAAGGCTGGGACGTCTGATCCAGAAGCGACGAGGGGGCCAGCGCTAGATCCTCCCCGGGATCCTCGGGGGTCGAAATGGGGCGGTCGCGCCTTATCCTGGTCCCCATGAAACCGCGCTCCTCCAAGATCACGTTCGAGAACGCCAGCGGCGAAGGCCTCGCCGCCCGTCTGGACCTTCCTCCGTATTCCGTTGGCGGCGGCGTGCCGACGGCCTACGCCGTGTTCGCCCACTGCTTCACTTGCTCCATGGACTTTCCTGCGGCGAGTCGCATCTCACGCGGGCTTGCGGAGCGCGGGTTCGGCGTTCTTCGTTTCGATTTCACCGGGCTCGGTTCCTCGGACGGCGACTTCGCCAACACGAACTTCTCGTCCAACGTGCAGGACCTCGTGCGCGCGGCTGAGTTCCTCGGGGAAACCGAAGGGGCGCCTGCGCTGCTCGTGGGCCACAGCCTTGGTGGGGCGGCGGTGCTCGCCGCTGCCCCGCAGATCCCCAGCGTCGAAGCGGTGGTCACCATCGCCGCCCCAGCCGACCCCGCCCATGTGATCGGGAACTTCGGGGCCTCCCGGGACAGCATTGAGCGGGACGGCCAAGCCGAGGTTTCCCTCGCCGGCCGCGCGTTCACGATCAAGCGCCAGTTCATCGAAGACCTCGAGTCCGGCGATCACGATGGGGGCCTCGGGTCCTTGGACGCCGCGTTGCTCGTGATGCATGGTCCCCTGGACCGCACGGTGTCCATCGAGAACGCGCGCAAGATCTACGACGCGGCGCGGGGCTACAAGAGCTTCGTGACCCTGGGCGACGCGGATCACCTGCTCGGCCGAAAGGACGACGCGGACTACGCAGCCGACGTGATTGCGGCGTGGGCGAAGCGCTACGTCGTGGGCAAAGCCGCGGGCGAGTCCACCCGGCCCGAGCCAGGCCACGTCACGGTCGCTGAGATCGCGCGTCCGTTCACCAATCAGGTGACCACCGCACGCCACGACTTCGTCGCCGATGAGCCGGCGAAGGTGGGTGGAGCCGACGAGGGACCGGCGCCCTTCGAGCTCCTGCTGGCTGGCCTCGGTGCTTGCACGTCCATGACGGTGCGCATGTACGCCGAACGCAAGAAGTGGCCACTCGAGCATGTGGCCGTCGAGCTGAAGCACGAACGCATTCCACAGAACGGCGATCCAAAGGACCTCGAAGAGCACTTCCATCGCGTCATTAGCGTGGAAGGCCCGCTGAGCGATGAGCAGCGCGCGCGGCTGATCGAGATTGCGGAGCGGTGCCCCGTTCACCGTGCCCTCGAGAATCCGAAGGTCATCCACACGCGCGAGAAGTAGCGCCGAGCTCGGGGCCGAACTAGGCCCGCGGGTGCGACTTCTCGTAGATCTCTGCGAGTCGCTTGACCGACACGTGGGTGTAGATCTGCGTGGTCACGAGGTTCTCGTGGCCGAGGAGTTCCTGGACAGAACGCAGGTCTGCGCCGCGGTCGAGCAGGTGGGTGGCGAAGCTGTGCCGCAGGGTGTGCGGCGTGGCCTTGCGATGTACGCCCGCGGCGCTGACGTGGCGGGCGACGATGTTCTCTAGGCTGCGCGTGGTGAGGCGTGTGCCGGTGCGGCTGAGGAAGATCGCGTCGCCTGCGGCGGTCAGCGGCTTTGGGCGCTTCGGGTCGGAGAGGTAGTCGTTGAGGGCGCTGACCGCGAAGCGCCCGATGGCGACGAGGCGTTCCTTGCGCCCCTTGCCAAGGACCCGGGCCACGCCGCGGCCGAGGTCGAGGGACCCGCGGTCAAGACCGACGGTTTCCGAGGCGCGCGTTCCTGCGGAGTACATCACCTCGAGGATGGCACGGTCGCGCAGGCCCTGGATGGTGGTGGGGTCGGGGGCCAGCAGGATGCGCTCGACCTCCTCGATGGAGAGAACGCCCGGAAGGTGGCGCGAGCTGCGACGTTGGCGCAGGCCGAGGGCGGGGTTCGCGTCGAGCAGCCCTTCGAGCACCAGCTCTTTGAGGAACGTGCGTGCGGCGGACAGTCGGCGCTGGATCGTGGCCTTCGACAGCTCACGATCGTTGAGGTCGCCGAGCCACGCGCGCAGGGCGCGGGGGGTGACCGATCGGGGTTCCGTAACGCCCCGCTGGGCCAGGAATCCGACGAGGTCGGACAGGTCGCGGCCATAGGCGCGAACGGTGTGCTCAGAAGCACCTCGGGCCGCCTGCAGCCGCTCGAGGAAGCGGTCCGTCAGCGGCCAGAGATTCGAATCGAGGGCGTCACCGTGGGCCCCCGATTCTGGGAGGGGACGCGCAGGGGCGGTCACTTGCCCTGGCGGTCCCGGCGTGAGCCGCGCTTGGAGGACTTCTTGTCTTCGTCGCTCTTCTCTTCGCCGCCGGATTGCATGGCCTTGGCCTGGGCTTTAAGGCCGGCGAGGAGGAGCTCCCGGGACTTCGGGTTGATGCCCGCGGTGAATCCTTCGGCCTCGCTGCGAGCAACGGCGTCCATGAGCTCTTTGCCGGCGTCGGCTTGGGCCTCGACGAAGGCGGTCAGGAGTTCGACTTCCTTGGAGAGCGCCTTGACCTCCTGTTGGAGGGCCATCAGCTGGGGGTCGCCGCCGATCTGGGGCTGACTTGCGGCCTGGGCGCTTTGGCCCGGGGCGAAGGAGAACGCGGCGGCGAGGAGCGCCCCGAAGGCGCAGACGGAGAGAGTTTTGGTGCGCATCATGACGAGGTTGCTATCGGCTGGCAGGCGCCGAAGGTGAAGGGGGAACTCCCCCGATCCGGGCAGGAGGGGGCGCTCCTCCACGAACCGGCCCCATGGGCACTTGGGGGGCCTCGGGCCGTCCCTGGGGGCTGCAGGGGCCTCTTCTTGACGCGTGCCGGCCCTAACTGGCGTCCACGTTCGGGGCAGGAAGGCCCCTGGAGATCACGATCGGGACCAGCAGGATGATCGAGGCGGCAGCGTAGGGAGCGGTGCTCCCGAGGCTGTAGTAGAGGACCCCTCCACCGAGGGGGCCGAGGACCCGGGCGAGGCTGCCGAAGCTGCGGAATACGCCCAGGGCGAATCCCTGGCGGTCGTCAGGGACGTACCGACTGGCGAGGGACGAGAAGCTCGGCATCACGAGGGAGCTGCCCACCGAGACCAGGAAGAGCCCGCCATAGAGCACGGCCGACGACTTGGCGAAGGGCACAGCGGCGATGGCGATGAAACCCGGCAGCGTCATCATCATTCCCATGGAGGCCACCTTGCGTTCGCCTACCTTGGGGACGATTCGGCGCACGACACCGCCTTGGATGAAAGCGATCGTCAGCCCGATGAAGACGAACATGATCGCGTTCTGCTTCGGCGTGTAGCCGAGGTGTTCGGCGGCGAGGAAGACCAGCGTGAACTCCATGGCGCCGAAGGCCACGAAGTAGATGAAGTAGGCGAGGTTCAGCGAGTGCACGCCCGGGAAGTTGAGGCGACGCATGGCCGCGAAGGGGTTGAGGCCCCTCCGTTCGAGGTCGCTACCCGCGGAGGCTCCGCGGGTTTCCGGGAAACGCGTGGCCGCCCAGACGAGGTTGAGGATCGCGAGCCCAAACGCCAGGGCTGCTGCGCCACTGAAGGGGTTCACACCCGCGGACGCTGCGCCCTCGAAGGCGCCTGTCAGGTCCCACCCAGCGGCCAGTCCACCGAGGGCTGGGCCCACGACGAAGCCAAGGCCGATGCCTGCGCCAAGGATGCCCATGCCCTTCGCCCGATCGGATCCCTTGTGCGTGTCGGCGATCGCCGCGGAGGCCGTCGAAATGTTGCCGGCCATGATCCCGCCCACCAGGCGCGCCACCACCAGCAGGGCGAAGGAGCCCGCAAAAAACCAAACCACGTACGAGGCCGCCGTGCCGACCAGCGTGATGAGCAGGGTCGGGCGCCTTCCAATACGGTCGGACACGGCTCCCCAGATGGGGGCGAAGACGAACTGGAAGCCCGAGTAGAGCGAGCCCAATATGCCCCCGAATAGCACGATGACGGCGAAGTCGTCGCCGCCCACGAGGCCCTTGAGCCATTCCGCAAGGCGCGCGATGGAGCTGCCATCGCCCTCTCTCCCCACGTACCACTCGAGCATGTCGGGGAAGAGGGGGAAGATGATCGAGAAGCCGACCATATCCAAGAAAACGGTCAGGAAGACCAGGCCCAGAATGCCCTTCTTCTTGTCCGTTCCGGCGTCTTGCGCAGCGTCTCGGGTTTCCATGGGGAGGTTGTACGCCACTGCCGATGGGCGCGTCGAGGGGGCGCCTGTACCATCCGAGCCCATGGGGAAGATGACGCAGGCGAATCGACCAGTACGGATGCTGGTCCCAAGGGCTTTCCCCTTTACGGGTGATCTTGGTCCCGGGGAGCTCGACGTGCCGCGGGCTTTGCTGGCGCTGGACGCCCGCCCGGGCCTTGTGGCCCTGGACAGCGCGGGGGGCGAGCCGGCGCGCTGGTCGATCGTGGCCTTTGACCCTTTCGATGATTTCGCGCACCCCAGGGAGCCTGCACCCCGTTCGTTGGCGGAGCTAGGCGCTCGGATCGATGGCGTGGCCCTCGCGGAAAGCGCCCTGGGTCGGTGCCGCGACATTCCGTTCGCCGGCGGGTTCATTGGCGCCTTGGCGTATGAGCTTGGCGCCTACGGAGAGGCCTTGGAGCTTCCCGCGCCCGCTTGGGCGGTGCCGCCGATCGTCGGCGGTCTTTACGGCGACTGGATTCTCTTCGAGCATGGCGCCGCGCCGCGGACGACCTTGTTCCTTAGCGAGGGGACGGGGGGCGCGCCGATCCTCGATCGGTATGCGTCGGTGGTGGACGAGTTGAGGCGGGGCCCCTCGGCCGGCTTCCCCTTCGAGAGTGCGAGTCCGCGGCGAACGACGTCGGCGGATGAACACGCGGCGCGCGTCGAGGGTGCTCGATCGAAGATCGCCGAGGGCGAGATCTACCAGGCCAACATCGCCCACCGCATGGTGACCGAAACCAGCGCCAGGGACGTGGACCTGTTCCTTGAGCTTCGGAGGGTGAACGCAGCCCCGTACATGGGCTTTTGCCGGTTCCTGCTCGGGGACCAGGGGCGTCCCGGGGCCATTTTGTCCGCGTCGCCTGAGCTGCTCCTCGAGCTCAGCCCGGGGCCCAAGGAAGGACACGGCGAGGGGCGGCGCCCGCTCGCCCGCACTCGGCCGATCAAGGGCACCATCGGCCGCGGCGCGGACCCGATCGAGGACGAGGCGCGCAAGCAGGAGCTGCTCAGCAGCGAGAAGGATCGCGCGGAGCTCGCGATGATCGTCGACCTCGAGCGCAACGACCTCGGGCGTATTGCCGAGCCTGGCGGAGTTCACGTGGCGGGGTTCCCGACCATCGAGACCTACGCGTCGGTGCACCACCTCGTGGCTGACGTGGTGGCCCGGGTGCGAGCAGGCGTCAGTGCCCTGGAGGTCGTGGGGTCGCTCTTCCCAGGGGGGTCGATCACGGGCGCGCCGAAGCTCCGGAGCATGGAGTTGATCGCAGAGCTCGAGGGCGAGGGCCGCGGCTACTTCACGGGCTCCATGGGCTTCATCGACATCCGTGGGCGAACCCTCCTCAATATCCTCATCCGCACGTTGATCCTCTCCAAAGGCGATTCCACCCCCGATTCAGGGCTCGGGACACAGGTTTCCTTCCACGTCGGGGGCGGCATCACCTGGAATTCAGATCCTGGCCATGAGGACCATGAGACTCTCCTGAAGGCCGAGGGGCTCTTGCGGGCCCTTCGGACGGGGCCGGCCAGGGGCCAATGGGCCGACACGGCCGACTCCACGGCGAATTCCACCGGCAATCAGGGGATCGAAGTCGATCCCCTGTGACCTCTGGATAGGACGATCCCGGGGCCCGCGCCCGGCGCCCAGGCCCCTGGGCCGTCAAGAGCGCCCATGGCACGTCCGTTGCCGATGTCTTGAACGGAAGGTAAGGCCCCGGTCAGGGGGTGCCGATACACCTGACAGCAATTTCGCCCTTGAAATGCCGTCTTCGCAGGCGGTCCTTGCGACGGCGGGTCCCGGGCCTGACGATGTCCCCGAGGCCTTCCCGCCTACGAGCCCACAGGAACCATCCATGAGACACGTGATCACCGCCGCGCCCTTGGCGCTTGCCCTATTCCTTGCGGCCCCTGCACAGGCCGCGCCCAGCGTCAGCGTCGAGCTGGCCGCGGGGGCGCCGAGTGCGACCCAAGATGGAAAGGGCGAGGAAAAGAAGCCCGACAAGCGCAAAGAGATCAAGGAGATGCTCTCGACCTTCAAGGGACATGTCTCCAAGCGCGGCGCCGAGGACGCTGAGGCGATTGCGATCATTGACGAGCTCCTCCAGGAATTCCCAGAGTCCGGGCCCAAGGATCGCAAGGCCATCGTCAAGGAGCTGAGCGCGTGCTTCAAGCTCAAGCGGAAGATGACGAAGGAGGGCCTTCTGGACAACAAGCTGTTCAACGCCTGCGCCATCTCCATGGGCCGCATGGGGCCGGAGAGCGTGAAGGACCTTGCGAAGTGGGCGGAACACAAGAACTTCGACAAGAACTACGACGTCAAGACGAAGCTCGTTCTGTCACTCGGCATGACCGAGGACGAGGACGCGATCGAGCCCCTGATCGATTTCCTGCCGCACCACGATGCGAAGGTGCAGGCCGCCGCCGCCGAGGCCCTCGGGCACTACGGCGAGCTGGAGCTCAAGAAGCGCAAGAAGATCTTCAAGAAGGTCCTCGACGAGTTGACGCGGGTGAAAAACATGATCGATGTGGATCAGGTGGATCCCATCGAGCGGAATCGCTACGACGTGATCGCAGGGCCCATGCTGACCACGCTCCAGGTCCTTTCCGGCCAGGAGATCCGGGACCCGCTCAAGTTCCGCACCTGGTGGAACAAGAACAAGAAGAAAGACTGGGACGAAGGGAATGACGACTGAGACGAGGCGTCCTTTTGATTGGCGCCGGAACGGATCCGGCCTCTGACCTTGTGTGTGCTGCCTCCTTATCTCCCATGATCACTAGACCTGCGTCTCTTCTCGGACGGAGACTCTCGGGCGCGAGCGCCGGCGGGGCCCAGGTGCTGTTGCTCCTGCTGCCCGCGGTTCTTCTGCTGGCCTTCGCCCTTTGGCAGCGAGGTCGCGTTCGCAGCGGACCCGCGATGCAGGGGGAGCCCACAGCTCCCGAGGACATGGTCCAAAAGGGACCCGTCGAAGGGTGGGAGAAGCGGCTTTCCCTCGGCGCCGCGGGGGACCTTGACCTTCGCCTTGAGCGCCTGCATCCCCACGATGCACGCCAGAGCTTCGACGCGATCGCCCTCGCGGGTCGTCTGGGGCGCAAGGGCGAAGGTGCCGAGCCTTGGCGGCTCGTGCTGTCCTCACCCATGGCGTCGGCGTCTTCCGGTGACTCTTCCAATGGGGGCTCCGTTGGGGATGTGGGAGACGTTCTCCTGACGGACCTCTCCTCCGTTCGCATCCAGGGGCTTGAACCCCTGGTCCATGGGGACGAGCGTCCCGTGCGGGGTCACGGATCCGACCCACTACGGACCCTGCTCGCCTTCCCAGACGCGGAGCTCCGTGCCGGTCAAGCCGTGGATCTTGTGTTCTGGGGCAAGACGCCCGAAGGGCGTCCGGTGGTGACCTTGCCGGGTGTGGAGGCCCATGGCGCGGATCAGAAAACGGAGCTCCTGCCGCTGGCTCGTATCGGCACCCGCGCATCCCAATCGATCGCGACGTTGGACGCGCGCGGGCGGGCAGAGGGGGAAGGGCGATGATGTGGGCACTGATCGTGTCCGCCCCGATTTTTGCGGGCTCGGCGCCATTGGGCGGCGTGTCCTCCGTCGTCGACTTCCAGGAATCGGCTCCTGCATCCACCGCTCCCCAAGTCGCCGCGCCCGCCACTCCCGTGATGGTGCCCACGGAGAGGGAAAAGGAGCTGCTCGCGCGGATCGCCGTCTTGGAGGAGGAGCTCCTCCAAGAGCGGGCCCGCGCCATGGCGCGCCAGGGAGAGTGGATCGAATACGTTCGCGTGCTCGAGCGCTTCAACGTCCCTGCGCTTCCGAAGGCGCCGGACTTCATCTCCCAGGCGATCGTCCCTGAGGAGGATCCAGCGGACGATGCCTTGCGTCGGCAGCACCTCCTTCGCCTCGCGCGGGGGTCTGAGATCCTGAATGGCCTCCGGGGCCTGCTGATTGCGGACGGTGTACGGACCCTCGACTTCCTTGAGGTCGGGCTCGTGGACAACCACCGCGGCACGGCGGCGACGGGTCCCGTTGTCGCAAGGCTGCTCGATGATCGCGGCCGCTTGACCGGCATGCTCCGGGCGGAACGCTTACGCATTGAGGTCAGCCGCGCGGCGCGCACGGTGACCCTGGTCCTCGAAGACGGCTTCGAAATGAGCGGGGGCCGCAAGTATCCGTTCCCAGGCACCGTGCAGGCCACGGCGGACACGCCGTCAGGGATAGCGAAGACCGGTGGGGGTGTGAGGCGGATCCTCTTGCCCTCGATCGACCCCACGCCTTGGATCGAGTCCCTGCCCGACCTGGTCGACGCTTCGGACCTTGCCGTGAGCTTTGACGATGGCAATTGGGATTCGGTGTCGGTGCGGGCTGCCCTGAACCGACTCTTGGCGGCCTCGGCACCGGCCGGTGGCGTGTCCTGGAAGCTCTTGGCGGTCAGCGGAATCTCCAAGAACCGGCTCAACGACGTGCAGTTCCTTGAGCTCGGCCCGGATGGGGGCGTGCGGCGTAGGGTCTTTGCGGATGAGGCAACGGTGCACGTGCCGAAGGGCTCGCAGGCCGTTCGGATCGAGCTGGAGAGCGGCAGCGTCAAGCGAGGCAGCCGGGTGGCGCCCTTCCTCGGTGGGCGCTACCGGATCTCGTTGCCGTTCGCCAAAGTGAAGGACTGGGAGAGCGCAGAGATCCCGAAGGCGCGCCGATAGGCGCTACCGGCACCAGGCGATTCTCCCGCGCCCTCTGGCGGAGACTTTCCTGGGCGCCGGATTCAGGATTCGATCGATCCCCGGCCGTGGCCAAGGCCTATCCTGGGTCGCCTGATCGGCGGCGACCCGTCGACGAATTGAACACCTCCCGAACGATTGCCTCGTCCGAAAGGCCGGAGCGCCATGACCGATAGTTTCATCGACACCGAACACATCAACCCCGTCCTCAACGACATCATGCGAGCCGAGCTCGCCGGGGTTGTCCGATACACGCATTACGCCCTGGTGATCACCGGCCCGAACCGGCTCCCATTGGTGGGGTTCATGAAGGAGCAGGCAGCGGAGTCGCTCCTGCACGCGAACCAGGCCGGCGAGATTTTGACCGGCCTCGGGGGACACCCCGACCAGGGCATCGCCCCGATCGAAGAGTCCCACGACCATTCCGTCGAGGCGATCTTGAGGGAATCGATCGCCCACGAGCGCCGCGCGTTGGACCTCTATCGTTCGCTGCTCGAACTCGCCGAGGGGAACTCCATCTACCTCGAAGAGTACGCCCGTACGCAAATCGGCGAGGAGGAGCTTCACGTCATTGAGATGAACAAGCTCCTGCGCGACTACACGATTGGGTGAGCCGCCGCGCTCGGGTGAGGGAACTCGTTGAGCCTCTTTGACGACCTACCGCGTCCCTCCAGGCGTCGGGGATCCGGACGCGGGGCGCGCCGACGGGGCGCGCCTATGCGCGGCGCTCCGCCTGGGGCGTCGCCGCAGCAGAATTCGCCGCAGCAGGGTTCGCCGCAGCAGGGTTCGCCGCAGCAGGGTTCGCCTCGCGCGAGTTCGCCTCGCCAGGGGGCCCCGGGCGAGCGCCCGTCGAGCTCCGATGCCGGGGCGGTTCCGTCCGTCGTATCTGTCGCGCAGCTCACGGACAGGATCAACGCCGCCCTGAAGGGGTTTGGCCGTGTGTCGGTGGAGGGGGAGGTCAGTCGGCCGAAGACGGTGGCGTCGGGTCACATGTTCTTCACCCTCAAGGATGAGCGGGCGGCGCTCGACGCGAAAATCTGGAAGGCCCAGGTGCCCCGCGCGCTCGGGGGCCTGCGCCTCGAAGACGGCGCGAAGGTCGTGTGCCACGGAACCCTCGACGTGTACGCGCCCTACGGCAAGCACAGCCTGATCGTCGACCGCGTCGAGGCGCGCGGACTCGGGGCGATGCTCGCGGAGCTCGAGCGCTTGAAGGGCGCCCTGCGCGAAGAAGGACTCTTCGATCGCAAACGGCCCCTTCCAAGGCGCCCGCGCATGATCGGGGTCGTGACGAGCCGGGATGCCGACGCGTGGCGGGACTTCCTTCGGACCCGGGCGCTCCGTTGGCCGGACTACCCCGTGCGCCTTTGCCATAGCCGCGTCCAAGGCAAGATGGCCGCGCGCGAGATCGCCGGTGCGATCGGGGCCCTGGACCGTAGCGGAGTCGACGTGATCGTTGTCTGCCGCGGCGGCGGTGCCATCGAAGACCTCTGGTGCTTCAACGAGGAGATCGTCGCCAGGGCGGCCTTTGGGGCCAGCGTTCCCGTGGTGAGTGGCGTCGGGCATGAGACCGACACGACGCTCATCGATTTTGTCTCCGACCACAGGGCCCATACGCCGACCGATGCGGCCCAGACGGTCATCCCCGATCTGGGGGTGCTCTACGAGGCGCTTGATCGGGCGGGCGCGTACCTCGACGATTCCATGGGCCGTGCGCTGACGGCGCGGGTCGACCGGTTCGAACGGGCCGCGGCGCGGCGGGTTCTGAGTCACCCGTTGGCGCTCGTGGAGCCCCGTGCCTCGCGCCTCGAACACGTGGCCCGCGGACTTGAAAGCTCGGTGGAATCTCAGCTCCAGCGCAGCTCCGCCGCGCTGGAACGACTGGCCCTGCGCCTTGAGCAGCAGAGCCCCGTGGCGCGACTGGGCCGGGTCGAGGAGCGGCTGGGTGGCGCGGCCCTTCGGATCACCGCGGCGATGGCGCGAATGGGCGAACGGGTGGAGGAGCGTGTCCAGCGATCGGGGGAGCGACTCGACGCGGGCGTCCATGACGCGTTGCAGCGCGCCGAACGCCGGCTTGAGCCCGCGGCACGGACCCTCGGCGCGGTGTCGCCCCTGGCCGTGCTCGACCGGGGCTATTCCATCACGCGCCGCGCCGACGGCTCGGTCGTGACCGTCGCTTCCGAGCTCGCGAAAGGGGAGGCGCTCACGACGATCACCCGCAGCGGTGAGATCGATTCGACGGTGGAGGGCACGCGCCCGGTGGGCTCGATCGAACCGACGGGCGGAGTGGAGCCGTGATGATGGGCGAGCTCAGCGGGCTCTACGTTGTCATCGTGAACTGGAACGGAGGCGCAGAGGAGAATCTGCGCTGCGTCGGCTCGGTGGTGGAGCAGGGTCTGCCGGAACAGAGGGTCGTTTTCGTGGACAACGGTTCCACCGACGGTTCTCTGTCCGTGGTCTTGGCGCGCTTCCCGGGACTCAGCCTGATCCAGAACGCGACCAACCTGGGATTCGGTGAGGCGGCCAACCAAGGGGCGCGTTCTGCGCTCGATGCGGGGGCGCGGGCCGTCGCCTTTGTGAATAACGACCTGCGGTTTGACCCCGAAGCCGGTTGCCTGGCCGCGATGATGGCCGCCCTCGACAGCGATCCAAAGCTCGGAATGGTGGGGCCGCGTGTGCTCTTTGACGACGGCACCGATCGCGTATGGTGCGCCGGCGGCAGGCTTGACTTCCGGCAGAACCTCTCGACGCTGCTCGGGAACGGCCAGCCGGATGGGCCAGAGTGGCAGGTCACACGGGACGTCGACTACGTCGCCGGGTGCGCGGCCGTGTCGCGGGCTGAGACGCTCCGCCAGGTGGGACTCTTCGAGGCGAGCTACTTCGCGTACATGGAGGACGTGGAGCTAGGCCAACGCATGCGCCTGGCGGGGTGGTCGGTGCGGATCCTCGGGCAGCATGCCGCCTACCACGCGCCTTCCAGCGCCACGGGTGGCGGTTATGGGGCGCGGCGCAAGTGGATGCAGGCGCTGAACTCCGTTCGATTCTTGAAGGAGCACGGCAAGCCGCTTCATTGGGCGCGTTTTGCCCTCTTCGACGTCGCGACGCTGCCGCTCTTGTGGCTCGTGCGTGCCCCACGTGGGGAATCGAAAGCGGTGCTCGCCAAGGCAAAAGGGCTTTGGGATGGCCTCAGGGGTCGAAACGTGACGGCGGCTGCCCTCGAGCCGGGCGCAAGCCGCCTTTGGTGAAGCCGCGGGGGCCGTTCGGCCCATGAAAGGAACGTCACAGGAGTCGTTGCTGCCGCGTTTCACGGGCGTTGAGGTGAATCCGGATCGACGGAACCGATGGCGCAACCGGTTACTCTAAACGCCAGGTGATTTTGCTCTTCACCGGAAGGCCGCCACGATGGATCGGGGCGGCCGGCCACCAGAACCCTTCCTCGAAACGGAATGACCATCCACCTTCCGGCCCCGCGTGCCTTTCGCATCGCAGCCCGCCGCATGGCCATACTGGGGGCCAGCGCCTCCGTTTGTGTCTCTCTCGGCCTGGCAGCCCCCCAGGTGACCCAGCCTGTGATGGGCAAGCCGCTGCCCGGGCTCACCACCGCGGAAGCGGCCTTCTTCCAGCAAGGCCTTGTCGCTTTCTCCCGGCCGCTGACCGCGGCGGAGGGTGCGGGTCCGATCTTCAACGAGGTCAGCTGCGCCGGTTGTCACAACGTGCCGGCGATCGGCGGCTTTGGAACCCGGCGGGTGACGCGCTTCGGAATCGCTGCGACGCCCCAGGTGCCATTTCAGCCCCTCGATCAATTCGGGGGCACTTTGCTTCAGGATCAATCGTTCGACATCGGGTGTCGGGAGCACGTTCCCGCCCAGGCGAATCACACGGCCCAGCGCGGCACGCCGATCCTATTCGGGGCAGGGCTCATCGAGTCGATCCCGGATTCGACGTTGATCGCCCGGGCCATGAACCAGCCCCAGGGCCTCGTGGGCCGCGTCCATCTGGTGCAGCCCATCGAGTCGCCGTTAGGGGTGCTGCGGGTGGGCCGCTTCGGTTGGAAGGGCGGCATCGCCACGGTGCACAGCTTCTCATTGGACGCCGGTCTGAATGAGATGGGCCTGACGAGCACGTTCCTTCCCTTTGAGAACGCGCCGAACGGCGATCTCGGGTTGCTGATGATGTGCGACACCGTGGCGGATCCCGAGGACCAACCGGACGCCTTCGGATTCACGCGCACGGAACGCTTCACCCACTTCCAGCGGTTCCTTGCGCCGCCGGCCCAGACGCCCAAGGTGGGCATGCGCGGCGAGCAGGTCTTCGAAGCCATTGGCTGCGCCGACTGCCATGTCTCCACCTACGTCACGGGCACCGTGGCCGAAGCGGCGCTTTCTGGTCAGACGATCCGGCCCTATTCGGACTTCTTGCTCCACGACGTGGGCGCCTTGGGGGATGGCATCGTGGAGGGAGACGCGACCGAAGTCGAAATGATGACGCGCCCGCTCTGGGGCCTCAGGCAGCGCACCGCCTACCTGCACGATGGGCGCGCGACCGGCGGGACCTTCGAGGACAACGTGGCGACCGCAGTGATGGAGCACGGTGGCACGGCAGCGCCGTCGGCGGCGAGCTTTGCTGGATTGAGCGCCATGGATCGCGCCGACCTCATGCTCTTCCTCGGTTCCCTTGGGCGCACAGAGTTTGACTGGGACACGAACAACACGATCGATGAGTTCGACTGGTTCTTCCTGGAGCAGGTCGTCACCGGGCCCATGCCGGCCGTGCCGATCGACGCTAACTCCCCGGGTGCGGTGGGCGACTTGGACACGGACGGGGATTTCGACCTCGTGGAATTCGGACAGCTCCAGCGCGCGTTCACCGGGCAATGAGGATGGCACTGATGAAACAACACAGCACGATGTCCGTCCTGCGAACTGCCCAGCGATCTGCGCCTATGTTTTCCCAGCTCACCATGCCTATGCCGGCTCGACTTCTGGCCGGGGCCGTGGCCCTTACAGTGGCCACAGCGGCCGGCGCGCCAGCCAGCGCCCAAACGACCCTCGACTTGGAAGCCCGCGCGGCGAGCGGCGGGATTGTGTACGTCCTTCCGGGAGCGACCGTCGGCTACGAGATCGTCGGAACTCTCGGCGGCGACACGAGCGAAGGACTGGCCATGTTCGCCTTCGACTTGACCTTCTCCGGCGGCGACCTGACCCAGGTGGCGGCCCCGGCGGCGGGACCCATTCAGCAATTTGTCTCCCCCCTTGGGTTCAACAACCCCGAGGGCTACGGCGGCACCGCTGTCTCTTATACACATCTGACGCTGCCGACGATATGCAGTGTGTAGAT
>CAJXRJ010000031.1 GCA_913058555.1 uncultured bacterium | reverse complement strand
ACAGGGATCAGGGGCTGGTTCTGACATCTTCAGAAGATTCTGCCAATCGGTTGGCTGACCCCCCGGGGGTTTTGCGAGTTGGGACTGGAGCGACTTACCCCGGACATCTCAGCCGAGTGCCCCAGGCTCCTCTCACGTCAGCCCCCTCCACCATAACCCTGCCATGACCCAACGCTCGCCATTCACGATGATGAGACTGCTCATCCCCTGCGCCCTCTTGATGGCGAACGCTGCGGCTCAATTTGGGGGGAGTCAAACGGTCACAGACCTCGGCCCGAGTGTGCATAACGCCGTCGCCTTCGACCTTGACGGTGACGGCGATCTGGATGTGCTCGCCTATTCAATCTGGGAAGGCACGGTCTCCTGGTTTCCGAACGATGGAAACGCCGGCTTTGGGCGCGCGCAGATCATCATGGACGTGCCTGACCGTGTCATGGACGTTCATGCCGTGGACCTCGACGGTGACGGGGACCAGGACGTGATCGTGGCCGTGGATCAGGCCAATGAGATCACGGCGCATATGAATCTCGGCGGGGGGACGTTTGCGCCCGCGGTGGTCATCTCTAGCCAAGTCTCTGAACCGCACGACCTCGACGCCGCTGATCTGGACGGCGATGGGGACATCGACGTGCTGTCCGCGTCCGGCGACGGGGTCGCTTGGTATGAAAACACTGGGGGGGCCTTTGGCCCAGGGCAAGTCCTGACTACCCCAGCGGTCAATGCGCTCAGCGTGCACGCCGCGGATGTGGATAGCGACGGGGATATCGACGTCCTTGGGGGGTACGAAGGGAATGTCCAGTGGCATGACAACCTTGGAGGCGGCGCCTTTGGCCCGCGGCACTCTGTGCCAACTAGCGGTTGGTGCACGAGCGTGCAGGGCGTTGACTTCGACGGGGACGGTGACCAGGACCTGCTCACCACAGCCGATCGTTTCGGATCGGAACTCTCGGTACGCTGGCACGAGAATATCGGCGGTGGGACGTTCGTAGCTGGGTCCAGTCTGCTGGGAGCCTTGCCAGGGAGTTTCTCCGCCGGCAGTGCGGCTAGCGCGGACTTCGACAGGGACGGCGATGCCGACGTCATTTGGTACTCCAGCTACTCCCCGGGCGCCATGGTCTCCACGGTGCTGTTCGCTTGGACAGAGAATCTCGGCAACGGCTCCTTCGGCAGTCCAATCCAGATCGATGGTGATCTGACGGTCAGCGCGATCTGCGCCGCCGACATGGACGGCGACGGGGATGCGGACGTCCTTACGGCCCATGGGGGCAGTCTCTCCTCCCCGCGTGTTAGCTGGTACGAGAACGAACCTCGGTCCGACTTCGGTTCAGAACAAGTACTCTTCTCGACGGCCCTACCGATCGTTTCGATGGAGTCGGCGGACATCGATGGAGACGGAGATGAGGACGTTGTCTCGGCGTCCGAGCGTGGGGCTTTCTGGCATGAGCAGCTCGGCGGCGGCGCGTTCACTTCGTTGTCGATCCCGGCCGCTGGATCAGGCGACGTCTACGCCGGCGATCTCGACGGCGATGGGAACCAGGACGTGCTTTCGCTCGGCCGCAACATCACCTGGACCCGGAATCTAGGTGGCGGCGTGTTTGCGGCGACGCAGGAGCTCATCTACACGGGGCGGGCAATCACCGGGCAGATCGTCGACCTCGACGGGGATGGCGACCAGGACGTTTTGGCCCTCCTGCCCATCGGCGGGATGAGCAATACCGTCGTCCGCTTCGAGAATCTCGGGGGAGGAGTCTTCGGTCCACACCAGTACGTCGGATCAACCCACGGCGTCGGCGACGTACTTGCTGCCGATCTTGACGGCGACGGAGACCAGGATGTGATCTGGACGGGCCCAGGGGGGGGCAGCTCCACCTCGACTGCGATGGGCATCCACCTGGCGGAGAACGTCAACGGCGTTCTCGGGACGGCAACCTGGATCGATTGGTACGCCGCAGCTAATTTGGCTGCTGGGGATCTGGACGGTGACGGCGACATGGACCTGGCGGTGATACAAAGTGGTGGGGTCCGCTCGTATGAGAACCTTGGTGGACTGAGCTTCGGACCCGCCAGAGTCGTCTCGACAGATACAGATGGGAGTGGGCGGGTCGACGTGGCGGACCTTGACGGCGATGGCTCCCTCGACCTGATCACGACGAGCTACAGCCAGGTCCTTTGGTACCGGAACCTGGCCGATGGCCGGTTCTCTTCCGCGAAGTTCGTCGCGTCCCAGCACGCCAACGACCTGCTTGTGCACGACGTCGACCAGGATGGTCGGCTAGACGTCCTCATAGCCGCCAACGGCTTCTCTGTTCAACCTCCCTGGTCAGACCCCTCGGAGGACGTTCTCTTGACCCTCGAAGACTCCATCGTTTGGTACCCCGGGCGTCATTTGGCGGGCGGCTATTGCGCTCCGGCGGTCCCCAACAGCACCGGTTTCCCCGGGCGTCTCACCGCATCGGGTTCGTTCCTCGCGGCGGAGGGCGATGTGACGCTCGTCGCCGATGAGCTTCCGCCCAACCAGTTCGGCCTCTTCCTCAGCTCGACCGCCCAGGGCTTCGTGCAGAACCCCGGCGGTAGCCAGGGCAACCTCTGCCTGTCCGGCGCCATCGGTCGCTACGACCCTGCGAACGGTTACCCGCTGCAAGGCACAGGCTGGGCGGGGAGGGTCGTGCTCGAACTCGATCTCACCGCCGTGCCTACCCCCCTGGGTCCCGCCATGGTGCTCGCCGGCGAAACTTGGAACTACCAGTTCTGGCACCGCGACGCCCTCGGCATGACCAACTTCACCGATGCCGTGAGCGTGACGTTTCAATGACGGCTAGCGGTACCTCACCGGCTACCGCATGAGCTCGGTGAGTCGATCGTGGGCGCGGGAGTGCAGGAGGTGAACGGCGCCGGGGCTGCGTTCCATCTCCTGCGCGACCTCTGCCACGGTGCGGCATTCAAGGTCGACGCTTTGGATGACGCGGCGATAGCTCGGTGGGAGGAGATCGACGGCCTCCATCAGGCGCTCGATCTGTTCCTTTTGGGATGCGACGGCGCCGGCAGTGGGGGAGTCGCCGGCGACGGAACCGAGGAGTGTTCTGGCCGATTGCCCGTCTTTGGCATTCGTCACTCGATGATTTGGATCGGGCCTCTTGTCCCGGTCCAATCCGCGGATGGCATCCACCAGGTTGTTTTGGATGATGCGCCGCATCCACGCACGTAGGCCCGCCGGTGTGATGTCCCGGAGGGTTCCGATGCGCAGGAACGTCTCCATGTACGAGACTTGCAGCACGTCGTCGACGTCGAGGCTGCGTCGCCAACGGGCGGGAATGGTGACGCTGGCGCGGAGCTCAGGTTCGAGCTGGCGCAGAAGTTGCTCAATGTCTTTTTGGTGGCCCTCGACGGCGCGTTCTACCTGGGCAGGATCGAGGTTCTGGGGGGTCATGATTCGACGGTATCACAACCGGAGTGCTCTGGTGGGTCTGAGCGAATCACAGAGATCGGTCGCGACACCCTGGCTGAGAGTGTCCAGTGGACGCGTCTTGGACCCATCCAAGAAAAGTGGAGTTAGGGTGTGCGTCCCCGGGGCCCACGTCGCCCCATGGATTGATGAGAGTCCTAGTCCATGTCTGACCGCGCCGTTCCCGATCCCCCTCCCGGGTCCGACCTGATCGGCTCCGCCCGTGACGAGATGGCGTTCCCTGGGGTCGAAGTGTCGACCACTCCACCCGGCGAGTCGGAGGGGGACGTGATCAAGGGCTACAAGCTGCTCCAGTCCATCGGCGAAGGGGGCATGGGGACGGTTTGGATGGCCCAGCAGACGGCGCCGATCGAGCGCAAAGTGGCCCTCAAGATCGTCAAGCTGGGGATGGACACGAAGGAGGTCATCGCGCGCTTCGAGGCCGAACGCCAGGCGCTCGCGATGATGGACTCCCCCAACATCGCACGGGTATTGGATGCGGGAGCCACCGAGTCAGGCCGCCCGTTCTTCGTCATGGAGCTGGTGCGCGGCACGCCCATGACCGACTACTGCGACAAGGCTAAGGTCAGCCTCGCGGAGCGCCTGGCGCTCTTCATGCAGGTTTGCCGGGCCGTGCAGCACGCCCACCACAAGGGCATCATTCACCGGGACATCAAGCCTACGAACGTGATGGTGACGCTGTACGACGGCGTCCCCGTTCCGAAGGTCATCGACTTCGGCATCGCCAAGGCCACGAATGGCGCGTTGACGAACAAGACGATGTTCACGCGGTACGGCCAGATGATCGGGACGCCCGAGTACATGGCGCCCGAGCAGGCCGAGATGAGCGGCATCGACGTCGACACCCGGGCGGACGTCTATTCCCTCGGGGTCTTGCTCTACGAGTTGCTGACTGGGACCTTGCCGTTTGATCTCAACAAGGCTCTTCAGGAAGGGCAAAGCGAGCTCCTGCGTTTGATTCGCGAGTCCGATCCTTCGACGCCGTCGACCCGGGTATCGACGCTCCGCCAGGAGGCTAGCTCGATCGCCGACAAGCGCCAGGTTTCGGTGGAGGCGCTGTCGCAGAGCCTGCGCGGGGATCTGGATTGGATCGTGATGAGAGCCTTGGAGAAGGACCGCACGCGTCGCTACGACACGCCGGGCGGCCTCGCCACGGACATCGAGCGCTACCTGCATCAGGAGCCCGTGCTCGCGGCGCCGCCGAGCACGATCTACCGCGTGCGCAAGTTCGTACGTCGCCGGAAAGCCATGGTGGGCGCGATCGCGGCGATCACGTTTCTTTTCATGGCCGGATCCGTGGGAACGGGGATCGGCTGGTGGCATACCGCCCAGGCGAAGGCTGATCTGGACGTGGCGCTCGCAGAGACCCGTCAGTTGGCCGCCGAGCGTGATCACGTCGCGAAGTTCCAGACCGAGTGGTTGAAGCAGATCGATCCGGAGATGATGGGTGTTCGCCTTCGTGGCTCCCTCCTGGAGGCCGGTTTGAAACGGGGCGGCGAGGAGCGCCATGCGAGCCTCACGAGGGACCTAGCGGGGCTGAACTTCACGACCCTGTCGCTTGAACTGCTCGAGAAGAACCTCTTTGACGAGACCCTCACGGCCATCGAGCGTCAGTTCGAAGGCCAGTCCCTCGTGCAGGCGCAGCTCCTGAGCAACATGGGGGCTGTTCTGCTGAAGTTCGGGATGCTCGATCTGGCCGATGAGCCCGTGAGCCGCGCGCTAGCGCTGCGGCAAGCGGAGCTCGGCGACGACCATCCGGACACTCTCGAGGCGATGTTTCCCATGGCGATGCTACTTCAAAGACAGGGGAACCCGGATGGCGCGATGGCCCTTGCAAGGAAGGCATTGGATGGCCGAACCCGTCTCCTTGGGGCGAATCACCCTAAGACCCTGTCATTCATCCAGGAGATGGGGAATTTGCATTACGCGCAGGGCGATACCGACGGAGCGGAAACGCAATTCCGCAGGGCTCACAGGGCGCGGCTGGAGGTTCTCGGCGTCGACCATCCCGCGACGCTCTTCTCGGCCAACGCTATCGGAGTGGTGCTGTTCGAGCGAGGGAGGCTTGATGAAGCGGCGTCTGTCTTCAGTGAGGTTCTTGCGACCAGGCGCCAGCGGGGGGAGGTCGATGATCCGAATATGCTGGCGTCGATGAACAACCTGGGGGGCGTACTCTGCGACCTAGGCCGGCTGGCTGAGGCGAGACCCTTCTTGCTGGAGGCCCTCGACGGCTGGCGCCGGATTGGCGGTGATGATCACATCAGCACGTTGATCTCCCTCGCCAACGTGGGCTACTTGCGTCTGTACGAGGGGAAGCTGGAAGAGGCGATGGTCCTTTTTCGCGAGGCGCTCTCAGGTCGGCTCAGGGTCTTGGGGGATGATCATTGGAGGACGTACTTCGCCATGACGGACGTGGGAGAGATGCTTCGAATTCTCGGCGACCTCGACGGAGCGGAGCCTCTCCTGCGTGCTGGTCTTGCTGGTCTCATGGAGCAGCGAGAAGAGAGCAGCCAGCTGATTCTGTACGCCCTCGGCCGCATGGGGAATCTTCTGCGCGATCAGGGGCGACCGGACGACGCTGAGCCCATGCTTCGAGGAGTTCTCGAGGGCCATCGCGCCGATCTTCCAAGGGCCGATCATCCGTTCATTCTGCTTGCCATGAGTGATCTGGGTGCCGTTCTCAGCGACCAGGGGCGCCTCGAGGACGCAGAGAACTACCTCCGCGCTGCGCTGGAGGGTCAGCGTGCGGCGTTGGGGGACGAGCATCTGCAAACGAAGACAACGATCGTTGAGTTTGCGGCGCTGCTCAGGAAAGTCACTCAAGCGAAGGAGCCCGGTCGCTCGTCTCAGTGGAGGGGGGAGCGGCTCGCGGAACTGGGTGAGTTGTTGTTCTTGCAGGGCGACTTCACCGGGGCGAGCACGGCCCTTTCCGAGGCGCTCGATCTCTTGGTCGAGGGGAATGGGGCAAGCCCATGGCTTGTCGCAGCAGCGAGGCTCGGGCGAGCGGCATCGATGGCCGGTAGCGGGCGGCATACGGAGGCGGAGGAGGGGCTCCTGAAAAGCGCGGAGTGGCTCTTGGAAGAGGGGAACGTCCGCTACGGGCAGCGTTACCTAGGCGCCGAGCTGGTGCCCTTCGCCGCGCGTCGCGTCGTGGAGTTCTATGGCGCCTGGCACGCCGCCGCGCCCACCGAGGGCCACGACGCGCAGGCTGCCCATTGGCAAGAGCGGCTGCAGGGCCTCACGGTTCGCTGAGCTCGAGCGACGCATTCGGAACGAAAGAGCGATCGGGGTGTGCATCCCCCGGTTCGGCGTCGCCTTAGGGGTTGGACGGGAACCAATGGAGTCAGGGATGTCCTGAAACCGCCTGCCAACCTCGGCGATCCTCCTCGCCAGCCAACCCTAGGACAGAGAGCGATCTATCAAATGATGCAACGACTCATCGGCCACGTACTCACGGCTTCCACCCTGCTCTTGCTGAGCGCGCAGACTTCCAACGCCCAGGACATCACGGGCGCCCCATGGACGGTGTCGGGCTTCCAGAACGACAACTCCTCGCATTGGAACGCTGACCTCATCTTCACCAGCCAAGCGCCGAGTGGTGCGTTGACGGGCTACTTTGATTGGGTCGACGAGAACTTCAACTGGTACGGACGCGAGTACTTCACGGGCACGCTGACCGGCGGCGCTCTGTCCATCGCGGGAGTCGCACGGGCTCCGCACCCGGTTCTTGGGCTTGCGTTTGGTACCGCCACCACAACGTACTTGGGAACCGTGAACGCGACCGGTGACCGCATCGTGAACGGCTCCTGGGCAGTGGGTACCGGAACCTGGGCTGCAGAGCGCTCCATTGAGGGGGCCGCATATTGCTTCGGCCTGAGTGCTTCCTGCGAATGTGATAACGAGGACCTCAGCGCAGGATGTTCCAACTCGAACAGTGTCGGTGCGAGCCTCGTCGCGCTCACGGGGACGGCGTCCCTCGCCGCTGATGACCTGGAGCTCCGCGTATTCAATCTCCCCGCAAGCACCCAGGCGGTCTTGTTCTCTGGAACCACCCAGACTGGAGTCTTGCTCGGAGATGGGCAGCGATGTGTCGGGGGCTCCCTCACCCGCTTTCCGCTGCAGACCGCGAACCTCGCCGGCACGTTCTCTACCTCCGTTGGGCTCGCCTCGTCGGGCGGCTTCGTGGTCGGCCAGACCGCCTACTTCCAGGTTTGGTACCGCGACCCATCGGGCCCCTGCGGCAAAGGGTCCAATCTCTCCAACGCGTACCAAGTGCAGGTGACCCTGTAGTCGGGAGCGGTCCCTGAGTGCGATGTGGTCCAATCGTCTCGCCCTCAGGGACCGCTCCCAGCGGAAGATCTGAGTCAATCCGAGGAAAGACGCCATTGGCGCGTGCATCCGGCCAGCGGGCGTCGCCCTTAGGGTTGCCAAGGGGAGCCCAAGGGCTCATGGTGGCCCTGGGGCTGCCTGCCACCCTTGGCGACTATCTTCGCTAGCCCATTCGGATAGAGCACGATCAACCCAATGACACCACGATTCATCAGCCACGTTCTGACGACCGCCGCCCTGCTAGTGCTGAGCGCTCAGACTTCCAGCGCCCAGGACCTGAGGGGCGCTCCATGGACGGTGTCGGGCTTCCAGAACAACCAGTCCTCGCATTGGACTGCTGACCTCATCTTCACCAGCCAAGCGCCAAGCGGCGTGGTGAGGGGCTACTTTGATTGGGTCGACGCGAACTTCAACTGGTACGGGCGCGAGTACTTCACGGGCACGCTCATCGGCGGAGCCCTGTCCATCGCGGGAGTCGCACAGGCTCGGCATCCTGTTCTTGGGCTCGCGTTCGGGACCGTCACCACGACGTACTTGGGAACCGTCAACGCGACCGGCGACCGCATCGTGAACGGCTCCTGGGCAGTGGGTACCGGAACCTGGGATGCGGAGCGCTCTCTCGAGGGGGCCTCGTACTGTTTTGGCCTGAGCGCTTCCTGCGAGTGCGACAACGAGGACCTACGGGCGGGCTGCTACAACTCGAACAACGTCGGTGCGCGCCTCGTCGCGCTCGCGGGATCGGCGTCTCTCGCTGCTGATGACTTGGAGCTCCGCGTATTCAATCTCCCCGCAAGCACCCAAGCGATCTTGTTCTCAGGAACCAGCCAGACAGGGGTCTTGCTCGGAGATGGCCAGCGGTGTGTCGGGGGCTCCCTCACTCGCTTTCCAGTACAGACGGCGAACCCCGCGGGCACGTTCTCCACATCCGTTGGGCTCGCCTCGTCCGGCGGCTTCGTGGTCGGCCAGACAGCCTACTTCCAGGTCTGGTACCGGGATCCACTGGGGCCCTGTGGCAAGGGCACCAATCTCTCCAACGCGTACCAAGTGCAGGTAACCCTGTAGCTCGGACGCTGAGAGCGTGTGAGGGAGTCGCCCGTCCGAAGAAGCCCGGCCGCGTTAGCGGGTGCGCTAAGGCCAGCGACACAGCCTTGATCTCGCGCCACTGGTTGGCCGTGCCGTCGCCCGCCAGCGTCTTGCCGCTCTTCGGCGCCATGCCCGCGCCTTTCGCACGTTCTCAACACCCTGTCCCAATCCAAAAATGCTCCTGTCCATTGCCCTTTCCACGATCCCGAGCCTCATGGGTTCGAATGTGCCTTCGCCGATTCTTGCCGATGTCTACGTCGACATCTCCGCGAGCTGCGCGTCCGGGGCGGGCACCTTGGCCAACCCCTATTGCACAATCGGCGAAGCGGTCGCGGTAGCGGTGAATGGCGACGTCATCCGTATCGCGGCCGGGACGTATGTCGAACTCCTTGACCTCTCCCAGAACGTCTCGCTCATTGGCACGGACGGCCGCGAGGTTACGATCATCGACGGCGCGCTGCAGGGCACCGTCGTCACGGTCCAGGCGACTGCGACTGTCACACTAGACGGCGTGACCGTGACCGGTGGCAGCCACAGTGGACTTTGGAACTATGGACAGCTCTCGTTGCTCAATTCGACTGTGGCTGGCAACGAGAGCGTGAGCCGACGGTCGCTCTTCGGGCTCTTTGCGTATGGTGCTGGAATCGATCAGAAACCTGGGGCTCGTGAACTCCTCGTCCAACGAAGCGCCGTCAGGGACAACCATGCGATTCGGGGTCCAGGAATGTTCGGCTACGTATCGTCCTATGGGGGTGCCATTCGCGCGACCCTAAGTGGCGACGTTCAGGTCATTGACTCCACGATTAGCGACAACTACGCCTTTTACGGGGGAGCCATCGACGCGAGGAGCGCCAACGTCGAGATCCTTGGAAGCACCGTCTCAGGCAACACTGCATATAGCGGGACGATCTATATCCGGAGTGGGAGTGGCGCGATCACCAATTCGACGATCACTGGGAACGCCACCACCACAACCTATGCCCCCTACGAGGGCGACGTGATTTGGGGAGGGAACGGACCCGTGCCCATCAAGAACTCTACTATCCTCAGTAGCGGGGCCATCTTTGGAGGCAACTACAACACGCAGGTCACGGTGTCCGGTTCTATCCTCTCCGGCAGTGTCTCGAATGCCAGCGTGACTTCCCTTGGCCACAACCTCGTGGGAGCCGCCCCCGCAGGCTCAGGCTTTACGAACGGCGTCATGGGCGACATCGTCGGAACACTTGCCGCGCCGATCGACCCGCTCCTCGGGCCGCTCCAGGACAACGGCGGACCAACGCTCACGCACCGGCCGCTCTTCGGTAGCCCCGTCATTGACGCTGGCGATCAGGTGACCTTCGAGCCCCTCGACCAGCGCGGCATTGCACGCATTGCCGGTGACGTCGACATGGGCGCCATGGAGGGCGGGTTCGGAGATCCCATCCCGATTTGCGTTTCCGCGCCCAACTCCACCGGCCTTGTCGGTTTGCTCGCCGCCACCGGAAGTCCGTCTGCGGGCGACAACGACTTCACGTTGACCATGTCGAGTCTGCCGGTGAACCAGATCGGCGCCTTCGTGGCGAGCCGCATCCAGGGCTTCACGGCGAGCCCCGGCGGCAGCACCGGCAACCTTTGCCTCGGCGGATCGATTGGGCGTTTCTTCGGCCCCCATCAGTTGGGGACTAGCGGCCCCGAGGGGCTCATCTCGCTGCGAATCCCGCTGACGATGATCCCCCAAGGCCTCGCCTTCACCGCTGTGCAGGCAGGCGAAACCTGGAACTTTCAGGGCTGGCACCGCGACGTCGTGGGAGGCGGCGCGTCCTCGAACTTCTCGAGCGGCCTCGCCGTGACGTTTCACTGATTTGCCAGGTGGGCGCGAGAGGATCAGGACGGCGATCGGTGCCGCGGACCTCTTGGCGATTTGCAGGCAGAGTTGGGACAATCTTGTACGGCGCCGTACCCACGCTGTACTGGGCGCTGGCGGGTGAGAGGGGCGCACCCCATGCTAGGGGCATGCAAGTCTTGATCCGCTGCCTCCTCGCGACCCTCCCGTTCACATGCGCTAGCACGGCATTCGCCCAGGACACGCCGGGGGCCGCGGAGGATGGGCCCGTCTTTGGGGAACGGTTCCCGCGGCTGGAGTCCCTATCCACGGGCGAGTGGTGGAAGCAGGAGCCGAGGAAGCGTCAGCCCATGCCGCTCTTGGTCCCGCGGGATGAGGTCGTGGCGTTCGCGCTCTACACGCAGTCGCGGGGTACGCTCAAACTCACTGCCCAGCTCTTTCCCCTGCTCCCCGAGGAGGAGCGTAGCGTTCGCCTTGAGCTCCAGGGAAAGGACGGGGAGTGGAGCGTCGCGGGGACCGAGGCCGTGATTGAGCTTGGCTGGAGCGCCCACTTTCGGGTGGAGGATTGGGACAGCTCGGCCGACGTGCGCTACCGCGTTCGCCACGGGAAAGCCGCGCTCTTTGAAGGGCTCATTCGGCGGGACCCGATCGACAAGGACACCATCGTGGTGGGCAACCTCTCCTGCAACAGCTCCCGGACGCCTGGGCCGCGTCCGACCCTGGTCGAGAACCTGAAGCGCATCGACCCAGACTTCCTTTTCTTCGCGGGCGATCAGTCCTACCACCACACCGAACACACCTACGGGTGGCTGGAGTTCGGAATGCAGTTCCGTGACGTGCTCGGGGACCGCCCCGTCGTCACGATCCCCGACGACCACGACGTCGGCCAGGCGAACATCTGGGGCGAGAACGGTAAGAAGGCCACCAATCCCCAGGGCCCGAGCGGCGGTTACTTCTATCCCCCGAAGTACGTGAACATGGTCCAGCGCTGCCAGACGTGGCACCTACCCGATCCGGTGGACCCCGCGCCGATCGAGCGCGGTATCGGCGTGTACTTCACGAGCCTCAATGTCGGCGGCATCGACTTCGCCATTCTCGAGGACCGCAAGTTCAAGAGTGGGCCCGAAGGCAAGATCCCAAAGATGGGGCCGCGGCCGGATCACATCAACGACCCGAAGTACGATCGCACCGCCATCGACCTGCCGGAGCTTGTACTACTGGGCGAGCGCCAGATTCGTTTCCTGCACGATTGGGGCCAGGACTGGACGGGCACGGAGATGAAGTGCGTGCTTTCCCAAACCGCGTTTTGCGGCGCGGTGCACCTGCATGGGTCCGAGAACAATCGGTTGCTGGCCGATCTCGACAGCAACGCATGGCCCCAGGCGGGCCGCAACGCCGCCCTGCGTGAGATCCGCCGCGCATGGGCCCCTCACCTGTGCGGCGACCAACACCTCGCGGCCATGGTCAAGCACGGCATCGACGCCTTCGGTGACGGTCCCTACGCCTTCACGAGTCCGGCCATCGTCAACACCATCTACGGACGGTGGTGGTGGCCCAAGGACGAGAAGGCCGGCGCGAACCCGGTGGAGGGCAGCCCACTGCCTTGGACGGGCGATTACCTCGACGGCCTCGGCAACCGGATCTCGATGCTTGCCTACGCGAACCCGCCGAACCGTAAGGATGAAACCCAGCGCGGCGACGGCTTCGGCGTGGTGCGTTTCCACAAGCAGCGGCGCCAGGTGACGGTGGAGTGCTGGCCACGCTTCGCGGATTCCGAGAAGGGGGACGCGGCCCAGTTCCCGGGCTGGCCCATCACCTTCGACTACGCAGACAGCGACGGCCGCGTCCCGACGGGGTTCCTGCCGGCCATCGACGGGAAGACTCTGGAGCAACTCGCCACCGACCGGCCGGTCGTGCAGGTCGTCGAAGAAGCCACGGGCGAGATCCTCTACACGATCCGGGTCCCGGATTCGAAGTTCCGCCCCCCGGTCTACTCCGACGGAGCGTTCACCGTAAAGCTCGGCCGGAACCGTCCGACCGAGATCGAACGGCGGGGCGTCACGCCAGGGAAGTAGCGCGGTACCGGGTGGGCCACGGGTGGTCCACCTGGTACCGCGCGGCTGCGCTTCTATCGAAGTAGCACGGAGACGCCCGTTGTGAATCGGCTGCTCGTGCCGGTCGGCGTGGGCTGTCGGTGCCAGATCTGGAAGGACCAGCTATCGCCAGCCTGGGCGGGAACCGTGCCGTTCGGGAGCCTCAGGGCCCCGAGGTCCAAGTCGAGGGTCATCATGCCGCTTGCGCCGGAGTCCAGGATCTGTCCCGGGGCGTTGTAGCGGCCGATGGCCCCCGTGAGGCAGAGGTTGCCAAGGGCCACGGGGACCGCAGGGCCGATCGTTCTAGATCCCACCGCGATGCCAAAGACGCCCGGCGTGATGTCCGACGCACGCAGCGTGAGCTGGTTATCGGCGGCGACATCAGAACCCACGGCGGCGAGGTAACCACGGGGGGACGGTGATGTGCCCGTGCAGAAAGAAGAGCCAACGATCGGTACGGGCTGATTGAGGTTCGCGAAGATCGCTCCGTTCTCGACGGTGATGCAATCTTCGTCGCCGTCCCCGTCGAGGTCTGCGAATCGATACGGCGGCCTCTCGATGATGTAGGCACGACCTGTGATCGGGAAGGGGTCGCTGAACACCCCTGGCGAGCGTTGTTCCACGAGGGAGAGACGGATGCCGTCCAGGAGCGTGCCCAAGGGGGGCACGATCAGGTCGAGGTCGCCATCGCCGTCGAAGTCGACGCTCTGCACCCGCGCATATGGATCGGTGGCTCGGAAGTCGACGAGGACTTCGGGCGCCGAGAACGCACCCGATCCGATCGAGCGGGCTGCGAGGACACCGTCCTGGACCGATGCCACCAGGAGATCGTCGAGGCCATCACCGTTCAAGTCGCCCACCGTGTGGTGGCGGGAGCCGCGCAGGCCCGGGACGGTCGTGGCGGCTCCAAAAGTGCCTCCGCCCAGTCCGGGCAGTAGCTGCACTTCCCATTGTCCGGACGTAGCGGCCGGGACCGTGATCACAAGGTCGGGGATGGAATCGCCGGTGAACTCACCTTGATGGATGTCTACCGCATTCAGGGCAGCGTCGACGACCGTCGATTCCGTCGGAGCCGATGCAGGGCCCGCACTCAGGAAGAGCCTGCCGAAGTACGAGCCAGTGCTAACGCTCGTCGTGGTGAGGATGTCGGGCAAGCCGTCGCCGTTGAAGTCCTCTATGTCGAGGAAGTTGAGGTTCCCAGCCACGTGCAGGGGCGGGAACGCAAGCGTGTAGTTTTGGGCGCCGTCGTTGAGCCGGACCTCCAGGAAGGTGTCGACCGGAGGAACGCTTAGCCTAAGGGTCACCAGGTCCTGATCGCCGTCCCCGTCGTAGTCGGTGGCGCGGGTTTGCCAAGCGCGACCCTGGATGAGAACCTGTGGCGGCGCCGTCAAACCCGAGGCCGTGTTTTCGAGCCAGATCGTCTTTGAATCGGGCGAGCCGTTGACGATGAGGTCGTCATCTCCGTCGCTGTCCACGTCGGCCACCGAGCTGAACCACACGTAGGCGAGCAGCGGGGGCGTGAGCCTCTGAATCGGACCGAAGTAGCCTGCCGCGGGGCTGAGGTTGTTGAGCTGCCAAATGAAGCCGTTTCCAGATCGTCTTAGTACGTCGGTTCGGCCGTCCCCGTCAATGTCGCCAAGCTGATCGAGGGCAAGGAGGCGCAGGCCCGTGGGCACTCCCGGCGCGAACGCCCCTGGGCTGGTTTGCAGGTAAACCTCCTGCGCGTAGCCCCCGGACGGCAAGGTGGGTTGAAGCTCGGTGGATACGATGTCGAGGTCTCCGTCCGCGTCGATATCGATGAGCCCCGAGTTATGGGCAATGGCGCGCCCAAGGACTTGCGCCGCGCTAAAGCTGCCGGAACCTTGCCCACTGAAGTACTTGAGCGCCTGCCCTTCGCGCTGAACGGCGTCGATGTTGCCGTCTTGGTCGATGTCTTCAAAGATCGCGGGGTAGGCGATCAAATCTCCCCCGAGGACGGGTGGGCGAGCGGCCGTTCCAAACGCACCCCCGCCGAGGCCGTACGCCACCCGGAGGGAACCGGATAGGTCTGGCGTGGTGACGTCGGCAAGACCATCACCGTTGACGTCAGCGAGCTCCCAAAAGGACGCGCCGTCCGTTGGAATGGTGACCGGTTGGTCGGCGAACGTGCCGCCCTGCGCTGCGAGGAAAGCGAGTTGGAGGACGCCGGAAGGGCGGCGACTGAAGACGATATCGAGGGCACCGTCGCCGGTGACATCGAGGAGCTGGAGGTTGTCGTAACCAGCGGCGTTGCCCGGGAGCGTCGTCACGGTAAACGTGCCGGTGCCGTCGTTGTCCATCACCTGCAAGCGGTAGGCCCCGGTGGAGCCATTGCCGCCCACGGCGACGATATCGATGTCCCCGTCACCGCCCAGGTCACCGGTCGCAAATGCGACGTCGACCACTCCAACTTCGAGGGCGATGGACTGGGAGGGGCCGAAAGCGCCGTTGCCGTCCCCAAGCGTGATGTCCAAACCGAACCGGGTGCTCGAGCGGAACATCACGTCGAGGTGTCCGTCTCCGCTGAAGTCCGCGAGCACCGAGTCCATTGGTACGAGTGGTGGGGTCAGGAGCGGGATCGGATCGCTGAGCGGGAATTGCGGCGCGGCGAGGGCGCCCACCGCCAGTACGCCTGAGCCTATGGAAGTCGCGGCGAGCGAGAGCGCCTTGGATCCGGTGGGGGCTGCGCAGGAGGTCTGTCTGGGTCTGTACATGGGCGGGAAGCTCTTGGTCAGGGCAAGGCCCACGACGGCGCTGCGATTCGTTCGGAACGCGGCCGCGGCTCTTGCCGTTGTCGTTGTCAGGATTGGGAGAGCGAGGCGGACAGGCACTCAGCCTAGTGTCATTCCATGGCCGGGAGATCCGATGGAAGGGGTCCGCACGCTGCTGTGTAACTACCCACGCCGCGGGCCTGGGTTTCGAAGCGCCGCCTCGAACCAAGGGACCGCGACGGGCCGCCGGTGGCCCTGAGACGAAGCTCCTGTTTCGATGAAACTATTCGTCCGCCATCCATGACAATGGGGTCAAGCGTCTGTTGCGCGCGGCGACGCGAGTGCTTCCCGTGCGGGCGTGACCGCGCGCTCAGCCACCTGCTTCCGTGGTCACTGGTCCTTCGGAGGGGTAAGGGGCCCAAGCTACGAGTCTTGGGGTGGCTCGCGAATTCGGCGGCACTTCCCTGCTGCTTGGGTGCCCCGAAACGGTCACCTCACGGTGACCGCGAGCGCGTTGGTGAAGTTCGAGACGGGGCCAGGCATCAGGTCGCGGTGCCAGAGCTGGAAGTTCCAGGTCTCCCCAACGACGGCCGCCACGGGACCATTGGGTTGAGGCAGGGCGCCGAGGTCTAGCTCGAGGGAGATGCGTCCGAGGTGAGAGGTGGGGCGGATCTGGCCGGGAGCGTTGAAGCGTCCCACCGCACCGCCGAGGCAAAGGGTCCCGAGGCTGCCGCCCGCGTTCGGCACGCTGGCCTGGGTTCTGCTGGCCGCAAAAAGCCCGAATTGCATGGGCGGGAGATCCATCGCCACCAGGCTCAGCCTGCCATCGAGGATCCTGTCCGAACCCGCTCCAGCGAGCGCCCCTGGCGCGCCCGTCGAGTTGGGTTGCTGGGTGCAGTAGGGCGTGCCGGCCTCGCCCTCAAGGAGCTGGTAGAGAAGCGAGTCTGTGTGCGAAATGCCGCGGTTGGCGACGGTCACGAACGTGCGCTGGCCGTCGGAGCTGAGCTCAGGCGAGCCCTGCGACAGTCCGTTGGTGTTCGGCGGCGGGAAAGCGAGCGCTACGCTGTCCTGGATCTGGCCCAACCCATCGACTTCGAGCAGCTCAAGCATCGCCGGGGGACCGACGAACGCCGTAAGAGCGAGCACGCCGCCGCCGGCCCGGGGGGCGAGATCCCAGTAGGTGTCTCGGCCAGGGTGCGCCGACTCCAGTACCAGGTTGCCGGAAGCGTCCAGCGCGATGAGCTCGTTCTGGCTGGAGCTTGACGCTTGGACGGCGAAGAACGTCCTGCCGTTCACGGTGTCCGTGACCACGCAGTCGGCTTGGCACTGTTCCACGATCCGGGACCAGAGCACAGCGTCGTTGCCGTCGAGGGCAACCACCACATCGCCCTGGGTCCCCGCCCAGCCCACGAGCATCGTTCCTCCCGTGAGGGCGTCGACTCGCAGCTCGTCGATCGAAAACGGCTCAGCGGCGTCTACGGTGGTCCGGGCCACCAGGTTCCCGGACGGATTTACACGCACCAGCTCGACGAGGGCATTGGGGTTGGTATTGAGGAACGGGGTCTTCGCAGACAGGAGCCACCCGCCGTTCGCGAGTGCCACAACATCCCCGGATCCGGCCGGAGCTTCATGGCGCCAGAGCTCCTGACCGGCAACGTCGAATCCGCGGACGGTCATGCGCCAGTCCATGGGCGACACGAAGACGCTTCGCTCGAGGGCGCCGAGAACGACTTCACCCTGGTCATTGGTCCAGACGAAGGTCGGGGAAACCAGCAGGCTGGGATTGGGCGCAGCGACGACAACATTGGGCAGCCGGGTGCCATTCGGATCGTGGCGCAAGATCGTGGCCCCGGATCCTTGCTGCAGCGCAACCGCGGAAGCGCCGCCGTCCGACGCGGAAGCGACGTAGGTAGCCCGCGAAAATTGGTTCGTGTTGGATGTGGGCGCGTCCACATATCGTTCCCAGCGGGTCTCTCCATCGCGCCCCATTCGCGCGATCCGCCACGAGAATGGGCGGGCCTCGACAAGCTGCGGCGTAAGCCCCTCGACCCAAAGGCAGCCGCCGTCATCCAGCGCGTCGAGCCCGACGGTGATCACCGTTCGGTTGCCCGTTGCCACCACGTCTGTGCGCCAGGTCGCGGTCTGTTGGGGGGCGGCTGCGGGTGAAATCACAAGGATGGCGAGTTGAAGGAGTTCCATGGGGTGCGAGGGTTTGGGTCATCGGTCCAAGCGCGAGTCTGCTTGGATCGAGATGGTGGTTGGCTTCTGGGTACTTCTCAAAGTACGGAGATAGGCTCACTTTTTGGGAATCTATGGGCGGTACCGAACCGTAATCGTCTCCGTCAGGTGCACGTCGCGCGTCTGACCTGGAGCCCTTCACGCCTCTCCAGGTCGCCGTTCGGGGATTGCCGTAGACGGCCACGGGGTCGGACGGCGCTTCAGGGATGCGGTCACGAATCCGGCATCAGAGAACCAGGGATTCGTTGAGCCGCTTTCGCGGACCGAGACTCTCTCTCTGCCTTTGCCCCTTTGGATTCGCACCCGCTGCACCCATGTTTCCCATGTCCTTCCCGTCAGCGGCATCCAGCTCGTTGGCGCCCAAGGGCCTTCGCGGACGACGCTTCTCTCGCCGAGCAGAGCCGCGGTGCATGTGGGCACCGCGACGTGCTGGCGCCGGACCTCTTCGCGCTCTCGGGGGCGGTGCGCGTTCTGGTGTAGCCTTGAGCTGAAGAGCGGCTACGGAACCCGTACCGCACACCGCCCCAGAAAGTCGCGGCGCCAGGTACCCTTCCCCAATGGCGAAGTCAGTCACTGCGATCCTCTGCGTCACGGGCGTAGCGGCCCTCCTGTTCTGGTTGGCGCGTCTGGACCGTGATGTCGGCGGTAGCGTCGAGATGGAACGGATCGAAGCTCCCGCCGGCGAGTCGGAGACTCGCGGGGACGTCAATGCGCTAGCCCGCACGGGAGCGGCAGGGTCGCGCTCGGAAGTGAAGGGCGCCGCGGAGGAGGGTGCGGTGGATGCGCCCGCCGCCTCGGGCGATCCGCAGGCGGAAGCGACCGACCCCTGGGCCGCGCGAGGGATCGTGCTGGATCCGAGGGGTACGCCCGTGGCGGGCATGGGGATCTATCGCGGCGTGGACGGCGAAACCCCCGTTGCTGAGTCCGGCGGCGACGGGCGATTCGAGGTCACGCTCACGGACAGCCATGCCTCGTTCATGGCGCGCGGCGCGGGCCATCGAACGGTTTTCGCGGGGGCAGCGGCCCGGCATCTGGCCGACGTGGACGCCGTCATCATGGCCGCGCGCGTCGTGCGCATGGCCGGCGTCGTGCGGTCGACGGGTGAGGAGCCGATTGGCAAGGCAAGGATGACCATGAACATTCCATGGGAGGGGGTCGTCGGCTTCTCAAGGTCTCTGGAAATGTCCAGTCGCGTCGACCTCAAGTGGAGCAGCGACAAGGACGGCGCCTTCGATCTCGAAGACGTACCGGTGGTCACGGGCGTGCCCTTGTCGACGGTCGCCGACGGATTCATGGCAGCCACCACGGACGTGCCAACGTCCGATGAGTTCAACGTAGTGATCGAACTCAAGCCGGTCGCAGCCCGTGGGTCAGGCGATGGGGAGGACGAAGTGGTGTTCTTTGGGGTCGTGAACGATGCGGAGGGGCGCGCCGTTGAAGGTGCTCGCATTTTCCTCGGTGATGAGCGCGCGACATCCGACGGCTCGGGGCGGTGGGAGTTCGCTCGGGGGAATCGAATCCGTCCTGGGACGCTGCTGGCGGCAGTTCACAAGTCCGCTGGCACGGGCACGCTGCCCCACGATGGCTCTTGGAACCAATCGAACGGGCGTATCGGCCCCCTCGCCATCGAGCTGGAGCCCAGCGACCAATCGATCGAGGGTCACGTCGTCGATAGCAAAGGTGAGGCCCTCCAAGGCTGGACCGTCGAGATTCTGAACCCGACGGTCCTCAACCTCGACAGGATCCCTGCACCGACTCTCGAGACACGGGGCGCGGAAAGGTCCGTCCGGGGAAGAACGAGTGGCGTCGGGCGCTTCAAGCTGACCGGTCTGTCCGACCGCGAGTACGACATTCGCGCCTACAACGGTTCTTCGTACCTGTCGATCGTCCAAGCCGGCGTTCCCGCGGGGACGTCTGACCTGGAGCTCCGCCTTCCCGAAGACGCGACGATCGAAGAGATGCGTGTCCATGTCACAACGAGGGATGGACTCGCCGTGCCGAACGCCACCGTCGCGACCCGGTTTATTCTCGCGGAGAGCGTGTCGGGGTTCACGTCCGTCAATGGGGCGACTGCGATCACGGACAAGGATGGCAACGCCACGCTTTCAGATGTTCCGAGGCGAGGCGTGGCCCTCGTCGCGAGCAAGCCCGGAATCGTGAACGAGGTGCTCGACCCAGGCAACGAAGGCTTCCACGGCAATGAGGTCGAAATCCAGGTCGACCGGAATCTCGAGATCGTCGTCGATTGTTCGGGGATGACACCCGTCCCGGACAGAGTCCGAATCTTCGATCAGAGTGGCAAGCCGTTGATGATCGCGTCGCGAACGGCCAACGGATCGACCTCGTCAATAGACCTGTCGCTCAACGACGGAGTGTCCCCGGTCGTCTCCGTGAGCGAGGCGGCGGTCGAGATGGCCTTGATGGCGGGCTGGGAGGAAACCAAGCGGGTCCCTATCCAGCTCAGCCCGGAAACCATCACGCGGATCGAAGTGCCCTGAGTCGCAGTGCTCACCCTCGTCGACGACACTGAGCCGCAGTCGTTGCCGCCCAACGTAGTCGCGCGTCTGAGCTAGAGCTCTTCGCGCCTCTCCGTGGCGTTGCCCAGGGATGGGCGGGCACGGTTACGGAATCGTACCGCCGGGGAGGACTGCCCTGCAGAGGTTGATTTGACCGGCAGAGGAGGCCTCCAGACCTTGGCGAGAGGCGATGAGAGTTGGTAGAGGGACCGAGCTCCATGACGACACCGCGCTGCACCCAGTCCCTCTGAATGGTGGTGTAGGCCATGAATGCGAGGCCTGGGCGGATGAGGTCGTACTCGTGGCCGCGGGCCTCTTTTACCTCGCCTATCCATTCCTTCCCCTCCTCATCCTTGAAGATGAGAAGGTTGCCGACGTCGAAGGAAGACGCCCATCGATCAAACATGATGAGCCGTAGGTCGGCGTAGCTTCCTGTGGTATGGAGCGGAGTTGGCGGGGCGAATCCGACTCCGAAGCGAGCCACTATGCGCGCGCTCAGCAACAAGCCTGAGCAGATCAGGAAGCGTCGACGCTTTTGAGGCACCTTCATTGGCTCGGGGTTTCTGGGTTGCCGAACGGGCCGGTGCGCTATTTCTGGCGCTGAGCGGCCTTTGGGACGAGCTTTCCGCTGGTGGTCCATTCGAGCCCCAGGCGGTCGCCCCACTCATGCAGTATCTCATGGGGCTTTCCCTCGATCGGATCGTGCTTGGCCGGGCCAAAATCGAGTGTTTGCGGCAACGCTCGGCCATTCACGGTGATCCCGCCGCGGATGACGAGGTCCTCGCCAGCGAAGCCGACGAACGACCGGGTGCGGAAGAGCCACCAGTCGAGGTTCGACACTTTTTGCTGCCGCCCTCCAAGGAAGGTGAGCCCCGTCAGGCCAAATCTTGCAAGGCTGAACCCACCGAAGAGAATGAGGCCGTTGGGGCCGAAATGCGCCACGCTGAAAGGCTCGGCGCCTGAGATGACCTCGCCCGTGACGAGGTCAAGCAGTTGCCCTTCGCCTTCGCGGAGAATAGCGAAGGCGAGTGTCCCTTTGGGGTTCATGTCGGGGC
>CAJXRJ010000030.1 GCA_913058555.1 uncultured bacterium | reverse complement strand
CCCAATCCCCAAGGCCGGTCACCGCGTTGAATCCCTCCGAGCGATAGAACACGACTTCGATGCGCGGCTCGCCCTCCTCCACGGGTCTCCGGCGAAAGAGGTCGCCGTACTCTTGGTAGGTCGATTCGAGCAAGCCCTTGAGCTCGTCAATGCCCCCCAGAATCTCCTGTCGCGCCCCGTCGAAACGGAAGGTGAAGTGCAGCGTCGATTCGACGGTGAAGTCCGCCTCTCGCTCCCCGATCGCCTGGGCACGGCTGCGAAGACGTTCGATTTGCCCCCGGCGCTTTTCATCTTCCGTGAGCTCGATCGCTCGGCCGTAGTCCTCTGCGGCGCTGAGGGGCTCCACGTCCTCGCGGAACTTCGCCCGCTGGAGATACGCTTCGGCCAGATTGCTGCTGAAGGTGTCCACGTCTGGACGCTCGGTCATGGCGCCGATCAGAAGGTCAATCGCGCGGTCAAAGTCCTTCTCCACGAGGGCTCCCACCGCCTCCTCATTCTTGGCGAAAGCATCGGGTCCGATGCCACCCTTGGATGCCGCGGCGGCGCTGGCCGCGGCGGTGTCCGTGGGCGAGGCGGCACTCGCTGCACTGCCTTTCCCTGGGGCCACCAGATTCTCCGATGGGGTCTCGGGGCCCACGTCGATGATCGGCGATGCCGATCCGATCCAGCGATCGAGGGCGCCCGACACCACAAGGCCTCCCCCTAGAGCGATGGCGGCAAGCACACCGAGCACGGCCCCACGGGCGGAACCACGGGTGGAACCATCACGGACACCACGGACAGGGCCCCCCACGGGGCGCAGCGATAGGAACAAGGCTCGGCTGGAATCGTGGGGCATGGTAAAGGTGGAGGACGCCGCGGCGTCCGCGACCTTCCCATCATGCTCTATCTTCCACGTTCAGCCCAGTAACTCGCTTGTAGTGCCCCGCAAGGCGCTTTCCTTGGGTAGGTGCGTCAAATTTGGCCTCTACGTGGCGCCCGCCACGGGTGGGCATCGCAAGCCAGCGGTCCCCCATGGTGAGGGCCTCCCGCAGCCGCACCTCCGGGTGGTCCACCTTCCCCTTCCAGGCCAGCAGCCCGCTCGTCCCATCGAGCACGACACCCGGAATGTCGCAGTGGTCACTCGCGACGATCGGCCCCCCGCACGGCCCGGCCCCAAGGGTCGAACTGCGCGTCGGCCAAGTCGGCGCCGACCGCGCGGGCGCGATCCACGAGGAACCCCGGACAGCGCCGCAGGCCCATGGCCGTGGCCAAGAAGCGCTGGATGCGCCGCCAGTAGGCCAGGGCGATCGGCCCGGTCGGCCGGGGGCAGCCCAGTCCCCTGTAAACCCGCGGCCGGTGGCCTATGGTGGTGCCCATGAGTCCCAACGCCCAAGCGCTCCCCGCCCGCGACCTCCGCTATGCGCCCCTGATCGAATCGAGCGCCTTCGAGACGGCGACCTTTGCCCTGGGCTGATTCTGGGGCCCTGACTCCCAGTTCGGGGGTCTCGAAGGCGTCATCCGCACGCGCGTCGGTTACTCGGGCGGCACCTCCCCGTCGCCCACCTACCACGACATTGGGAATCACTCCGAAGCGATTGAAATCGACTTCGATCCGTCGGAGATCACCTACCGGGACTTGGCTTCGTACTTCTTCAAGAGCCACAACCCCACGCGCCCAGCCTGGAGCACCCAGTACCGTTCAGCGCTCTTCCCCCGAACCACAGAACAGCGAGAGGTTGCCGAGTCGCTCGCCCGCGACGCCGCCGCAGCCCAAAGCAGCGAGATCACCACGGCGATCGAAGACTTCACCGCCTTCACCCTCGCGGAGGACTACCACCAAAAGTACCGCCTCCGCGCCGCGCCCAAGGTCCTCGCCGAGTTCAGTTCGATGTTCCCGGACGCCCGTGCACTCGTCGCCTCCCCCGCCGTCACCTTCGCCAACGCCCTCGCCGGCGGCTACGGCACGACCGCTGTCCTACGGGAATCCCTGGACGACCTTGGCCTCACGGCGGACGCCCAAGAGCAACTCCGTCGCGCGGCCAAGCTGTAGAAGTTCAGCGCTAGAACCCAGGCGCTCGGGTCCAAGGACAGCACGGGGGAGTGCTACTGCATCTCGATCTCAATGCATGGGAAAGCCCGGGATGAGCGGGCCGCCACGCGGAGCATTACACGCGTGCAAGAACGCCCGCGTGATGGCCGTCTGGCCCTAGAGTCGAGAGCTACAGGCTGCGTCCTCCTCTCGGGCCCTCTTCTTGGGTTCTCTTCCGCCGGCCCCGACGGGTCCCTTCCCATGCGCCACATTCCTGCACCACCCCTCGCGGGGTTTGCGGCTGCCCTGCTGGCCGCCGCATCCCCCGCCTTCGCCACGCAATGGAGCTACGGCCCGACCGTCCCCACGGCCGGCAACGCGCCACGATCCTTGGGCACACTCGTCCATGCACCGGCTGGCATGTTCTTGGTCGGTGGCCTGCCTGAGAATATCGACGGCGATTCACCGGTGCACAAGCTCGTGAACGACGCGTGGACGAACACGACCCCCGTGGAGGGAGTCTTCCTCCGTGGCGGCCACGCCGTCGACGAGACCGGCCGCATCCTTGTCATCGCCGGCACGGATGACACCGGCGATCCGGGCGATCACTACGTGTGGGACGAAGCCAACGGCGGCGCCGGAGGCATCGATGAACGGTCGAGCGCCGCCCCCGCCGAGGGCTTTGCCATCGCGACGGATGACCTGGGGCGGGTCTATTCCATCGGTGGTTCCAACGAAGCGTCCACTGGCCTTGCCGACCCGGGTGGGAACGTCGAGCGCTACGACGCCACCACCAACCAGTGGACCGTTCTCCCGTCGCTGCCGGCCCCGGTCATGGACGCCGCCGCGTGCTACGACGGGCAAGGCCATATCCTGGTGATCGGCGGATACGACGTTACCGGCACTCGGGTCGCGGGCGTCTCTACGTTTGACCTATCGCTTGGCACCTGGACGCAGAGCCCCGTCGTCAACATGCCTTCGGCCCGCGCGGGGTGCGAAGCGGTGCTTGGGAACGACGGATTGGTGTACGTCCTCGGGGGCTCCACGGACGCCGGAGCCACGTCGGACGTTCTGATCCTGGATCCCGCCACAGGCGCCTTTGGGGCAGGCCCATCGATGCTGGAGCCCCGTGAGCACTTCGGTTGCACGGTCGACTCCGCGGGGTTCATCTGGGCCGTGGGCGGAGACGCGAGCACGACTTCCGAGAAGCTCTTCACTTCGACCTGTCCCACGATAGTCGCCGTGGAAGCTGCCCAGGCCTTCACGGGCACCATCGCGAGCGCAAGAGTGGTGCTAGGTGGTTCGCCGCCCTTCACCTACACATGGCGCGCCGATGGGCTTGCGATGATGGACGGCACAACAGCGGGCGGGAGCCTTGTCAGCGGCACCCAAACCGGGACCCTGACGTTCCGGTACGTCGCCTCCGCCGAGTCCGCATTCGTCTACGACTGCGTCGTCTCCAACGCCTGCGGCTCGGTCACCACGCCCCCGGTGACGCTGACCATCATCGACCCCCCCGCCCTTCCGGACACGTTCACCTTCGAATCGCTCCACCCCCCGGGCGCCCCGAGCTCCGCCGCCAACTCCGTCGACGGCTCGACCATTGTCGGACAAGTGTCCTTCGTCCACCCCCAGTACGGCGTCCAGGGAAGGCCGTCGGCCTGGCATGACCTTGGCGCGGGAACGCGAGTGGACCTGACCCCAGCGGGCTCCGTCGGCGGCTCCTGCACGATGATCCGCGGGGGCATGACCGTCGGTTGGTGGTGGTGGCCTTACACCGTGCCCCAGCAGGGCACTGGCTACCATCAGAACGCCGCCGTTTGGGATTCCTCGGGGCAGCATCACCAGATGCAGATCAGCGGCTGGGAGTTCGGCTCGATCCGCGCCACCGACGGACAGGTTCACGTCGGTACCTGCCGGCGCAACGAGACTTCCACGACGGTCACAGGGTTCCGCTGGACCGGCACGAACCGCGGCGGCCGCGGGCTCACGCCCAGCATCGCCTGGGGCACCAGCGCCACTGCCGTCGATGGCGGCAAGATCTACGGCAACGCGAACCTCGGCTTCGGTGTGTCCCACGCCGCCATGTGGACCGAAACCGCCGATAGCTTCGTCGACATCCACCCGACCGCCTTGGGCGCGGGACGCAGCTACGTCAGCAGCGCCAGCGAAGGCCTCCAGGTGGGAACCGTCTACGTCCAGGACGTGCCCAACTACGGCATGTGGGCTGGCAGCAAGGAGAGCTACACGCCCCTCACCACGCCGGGCGATGGAGTCCGCATCGACTACACCCGCTACGGCCTGCTGATGGGCACCCGCGCGGCGGCGGGCAGCGCGAGAGCGACGCTCTTCAGGCTAGGTGTTGCTGAACGCCGCGACCTCGTGCAGTTCGTGCCTCCGTCCTACGCCTCCCCGGCCATCCGCGACCTGTACATCGACCCCGCGACCGGTCAGATGACCGTGGTGGGCACCGCGCGCAACGTGGCCCAGAACCGGACCGAGGCGGTCGTCTGGCGCTCTGGGCCGGGCCCCTCCCCAGAAGGTCCCGGCGCAAGACAGCCGACCAGCAACATTCGCCACTACCAGCGCTAGCCGATCTCCCAAGGCCTGAGCGGCCGCGGGCGGCCGCTCAGGCGAGCCTGCCCGCGGCTAAGGACTGGACTCCTCGGAAGCGTCATTCTCGCCCGCTCCGTTCACCGTGTTCAGCGGGCCACTCCGCAGAACCGGCGTGACCGCAAAGTGTCCCCGGGAGCCGGGCCCAAGGCCTGCTTGGATCTGCTCCAGCAGGCGGTCGAGCGCGCCGGCCTCCATGACCACCTCGATCCGCAGTCGGGGGACAAAACCGACCACCAGATCCGCAGCCGGTGTGCCCCCGTCGAGGAATTCCTCAGAGCCATGGCCTTCGCACCGCGTGAGAGTGAATCCACTGATCTCCTGGAAGGAGCGCAATGCATCGAGCACGACGTACTCCTCAGCGGGATGCAAGTACAACGTGAGACAGATCATGGGTGCATTCCTCCCGCGGCCACGCGGGCCCTTGAGGCCCGCGATTCCAGCGAGGCATAGAGCGCCGGCAGCACGACCAAGGTGATCAGCGTCGAGGTGATAAGGCCCCCCACGACAACCACGGCCAGTGGCCGCTGCACGTCGGATCCCGGGCCGGTCGCGAGCAGGATCGGCAGCAGACCCAGCGCGGTCGTCACGGCGGTCATCAGGACCGGCCGGAGGCGGCGGGCGGAGCCCTGGCGGACAGCTTCATCGAGGGGAGTGCCGGCCTCGCGGAGCTGATTGAAAAAGCTGACCATCACGATGCCGTTGAGAAGCGCAGTACCAAGCAGGGTGATGAAGCCAACCGAGGCGGGGACCGACATGTACAGGCCGCTGATATAGAGCGCTGCCACTCCCCCAATGACCGCGAACGGAATGTTCGCGAGGATCAGGAACGCCTGGCGGAGCGACCCGAACGTGCTGAAGAGGATCAGGAAGATCAAGCCGAGGGCCAGGGGGACGACCATGGCGAGGCGCGCGGCCGCCCGCTGCTGGTTCTCGAACTGACCGCCGAACTCAACGAAGTAGCCAGGGGGCATCGGAATCTCGACTTCGATTCTCCTCCGCAGCTCATCCACTAACCCGACGATATCGCGGCCCTCCACGTTGGCCTGGATAACGACGTGTCGCATGCTGTTCTCGTGTTCTAGCTCCACTGGGCCGTCCACCTCGTGGATGTCGGCGATGGAGCTCAGCAGCACCTTGGATCCAGCGGGCGTGCCCACACGAAGGGCGCGAAGCCGCTCCACAGAGCTCCGATCGGGCTCCGCGTAACGAATCATCACGGGCGTCCGGCGCGCGCCTTCGATCACCTGCGTGACCTCCTGGCCGGCGACGGCCGCTTCGATCAGTTGGTTGACGTCCTCGACGTGCAGCCCCAGCCGTGCCATCGCGCCGTGGTTCATCCGGATCTCGAGGTAGGTCTGGCCGCTCAGCCGCGCGCGCATCACGTCGATCGCGCCCGGCGTGGAGGCGATCAAGGACTCGATGCGTCCGGACACCCGATCGAGGTCCTCGAGCTCCGTCCCGAAGACCTTGACGGCCAGCTCAGCGGTCACGCCCGTGATCATCTCCGAGGTTCGCATTTCGATGGGCTGGGTGAAGCCGAACGAGACACCGGGCACGCTTTCGAGCCCCTTGCGAAGGTTCTCGATGAGCTCCTCCTCGGAGTCAACGGTCCATTCCGACCGGGGTTTCGTCACCAGGTAGTGGTCCGATTCGTGCAGCCCCATGGGGTCTAGGCGCAGCTCGTCGGACCCGAGGCGGGAGACGACGTGCTCCACTTCGGGCTGCGCCATCAGCGCGGTCTGAATGCGGCCGTCCATCTCGATAGATCGTTCGAGGGAGACGGTCGGGAGCTTCGCGGTTTGCACGACGAGCGTGCCTTCTTTGAGTGTCGGGATGAACTCAGCACCGATCTGACCGAAAAGGAAGACCGTCGGAAGGAGCAGCACCAGCGGCAGCACAAAGGCCAGCACGCGGTGCTTGAGGGCCCAGTTGACGAAGGGCGAATGGACCTTCTTCAGCCGGCGAATGAGCGCGTTTTCGTCGTTTCCCTCGGACTTCAAGAGCAGACTCGAGAGCACGGGAATCAGGACCAGTGACAACGTGACCGCGACGATGAGCGCGATGACGATCGTCTGGGCGAGGGGCGCGAACATTCGCCCTTCGAGGCCGCTCAAGCTGAGGATCGGAAGGAACACGATGATGATGATCGCTGTACCCGAGACGACGGGCGTGGCCACCTCGAGGACGGCGCGATAGATCAGGTGCAGTCGACTTGCCCCTTGCGCGGGGCGACCGAACCGGCTCTGGATGTTCTCGACGACGACCACTGCCGGGTCGACGAGGATTCCGATGGCAATGACGAGCCCGCCGAGCGACATAAGGTTCGCCGTCAAGCCGAGCAAGTGCATCACCAGGAACGAACCGAGCACCGTCATGGGAAGGATGACGGCTACCGTGACCGCGCCCCTCAGGTTGCCCATGAAGACGACGAGGACGAGGACCACGAGGGCGCAGGCCATGCCGAGGGCATTCCTCACCATGCTGACGGCCCTCTTGACGAGGTCAGTGCGGTCGTAGAAGGGGATGACACGGACGCCCGGCGGGAGGGCGCTTGCCACGCTCGCCAGCACCTCCTTGACACGGGACACCGTGATGAGGCTGTTGGCCCCCAGGCGGGTCAGAACGAGGCCCTGAACGTGTTCGCCCTTGCCGTCCTTCGAGACGCCACCGAAGCGCGTCAACGAAGCAACGCGCACGTCCGCCACGTCGGACACGAAGATGGGGACTCCGCCGGCCTCGGGATTCGCCCTCGCGGTGCGAATGGGAATGCCCGCGAGGTCCTCGATCGACTCGATCTGGCCGATCGTTCGCACGAGGAGCACTTCGTCGTTGCGGACGATGCGGTCGCCGCCGGCATTGCGGTTGCTCTGCTGGATGGCCTCGGTCACATCGGCAACGGAGAGCCCGAACGCCTGGAGCTTCGTCGGCTGGAGCTGGACCTCGAAGGACCGGACGAGACCGCCGAGCGCATTGACCTCGGCGACGCCATCCACGGACATCAAGCGCGGCCGCACCGTCCAGTCCAAGACCGTTCGCAGCTCCTGATTCGTGTAGCCCTCGCCCTCCACGGTGAACATGAAGGCCTCGCCCAGGGGCGTGGTGATGGGAGCCAGGCCGCCTTCGGTTCCCTCGGGCATGTCGCCCCAAACCTGATTGAGCCGCTCTGTCACCTGCTGGCGGGCCCAATAGATGTCGGTCCCTTCCTCAAAGTCGACGGTCACAATGGCGAGCGCATACTTGGTGAGCGAGCGCAGCATCTCCTTGCGCGCGATCCCCTGCATCTCGATCTCGATCGGGCGCGTGATCCGCTGCTCCACCTCGACGGGTGACAATCCCGGCGCTTTGACGATCACCTGGACCTGGGGGACCGAGATGTCCGGGAAGGCGTCGATCGGTAGGCGCCCGAAGGCCCAGACCCCACCGATGGCGATGGCCACCGAGGTGACGACCACGAGGATCCGCTGTGTGAGAGCGAACTGAACGAGCCGCTCCATCATTCTTCTAGTCCGCCTTCGCCGAGCCAGACCGCTTTCAGGAAGAGCGTTTCACCGACGACGACACGATCTCCCGCCCGCAAGTTGCCTTCGATGGCAGCGAAGCCGCCATCCGTCCGGAGCACCTTCACCGGAGCGGACTCGTACTCACCCTGCTTGAGCTGCACGAATACGAGGAACTCGCCGGGTGCGTCAGGGTCGGAGACGAGTGCCTCGGTCGGTACCGCAAGCTCCACCGTCTGGCGCTGCACCTCGGCGTCCACCGTGATGAAGAGCCCGGGACGCCATACGCCGCTCGGGTTCGCCAGCTCGATCCGTGCCAGGGCGGTCTGGTCCGAGCTATCCACCTCCGGGGAGATGTAGATGAGCTGGCTCGTCTCCACTTCGCCCCCGGACGCCCACCGCACGGTGACCGAATCCCCGACCCCGAGCACGGCGAGGTCGTGGGCCGGGATCTTCGTATCGACCCAGACGCTCGAGAGATCCGCCACTTCGACGATCCCATCGCCGGGGCTCACGGCCTCGCCGCGGGACACCAGGACCTCCACGATACGGCCTTCCATGGGGGCGACGCAGCGGAGTTCGCTAAGCGACGCATTGGACGACGGCGACGCCCCGTTCTCCGTGCCGGCCCCCTCGCCGACCTCGGCCGAGAGTGCGAGCGAACGAAGATCATCCACATCCTCTTTGTCCAGCCCAAGGGAGCGAAGCGCCTGCGTCGCGGTGGCCAGGCTCAACCTCGCCACGCTCAAGTCCTGCTCCGCCCGCATGTAGTCGTCGCGGGAGGTCACTTTCTTCTTCCAGAGGTCGGACTCCGCCTGAAACATCGCCTCCTTGAAGTTCTTCCGGCTCAGGGCTTCCAGGAACGCGGAGCGGGCCTGGCCGAGCTCCCGGCTGTCCAGCAAGCAGATCGTGCTGGCGGCCGTCACCGAATCCCCAAGGGACACGCGAATGTCGCGGACGACCCCCTCCACCTGGGCCACGAGGTGCGCCCGGGCGCTCTCCTTGTAGCGGATGACCCCCGGGTACGTTCGTTGCCCCGTGAGGACCTGCGGCCCCGCCTCGACCGTCTGGAGCCGCAGGTTGTCCAGGGCGGCTGGACTTAGCTGGAAACGCGACGGCCGTGTTTCGGGATCCGGCCCAGGGGTTCCCGGTGCCGCTGCGTCTCCGCCTGGCCCACAGGAGGCGCACACCCACAGGAGTATCCCGCCCAGGAGGCCGCCCGCTCCCCGGCAACGGGACAGAGACCGTGGTGACGCGCCTGCGCCGTACATCTGTTTCATGACTTCTAGTTCCACGTGACCTCTTTGGAGCGCTCCCCAAGGAGGGACTCGAGTTCAGCCCAGGCATGGTGATGCTGGCTCCGGGCCCCTCGGTGGCGAGCGAGCAATTCGAAGTAGGACTTTTGAGCTTCGATGACCTGAAGGAGCTCGAAGCGCCCCTGCTCGTATCCCTCACGTACCGACTCGTAAAGGGAGCGGGCTTCGTCGAGGGCGCCGCCTTGCAGTGAGGTCAGCGCACTGTGGGAGACAGCGAGTCTCCCATGGAGGTCGCCGAGCGCCGTGCGGGCCTCGCGAAGGGCCGCCTCCATCTGGTGAACCGAACGTCGTCGGCGAGCGCGGGCAGCCTCCAAAGTGCTGCGACCGGCGTCGAAGACGGGAATCGGAACATCAAACCCCACCACAGCCGTCCAGTCGTTCGTCTGTTCGCGCTTGCGGAAGCCAGCGGACAGGGCCCAGTCCTGGCTGCGCTCACTGGCGGCGGACTCCACGGCCGCCTCGCTGATCGCGAGCTCGCGTTCCAATCGGACGCGACCGGGGCTTCCATCCCACCGCTGCATGAGATCAGCCAACGCTGGGGGCGCTGAGGCCGCCGGCCATTCGGCCTTGAGGCGCCCAAACTCGACGGGTCCGTCCCATAGCTGAGCCAGTACGAGCCGGGACGTCCGGGCATGCGCCTCCGCCGCTTGGCGCTCGAGTCGCGCGTTCGCCGCGAGGAGTGCCAGCTGCTGCTGATCCACACCCGAGGCTTTCCCCGCTTCCACGCGGGTCGCGACGGCGTCGTGAAAGCGATCGACCTGCTGCTGGAGCCGGGTCTGCAGCTCGAGGGTCTCCTGGGCAGAGAGCGCGCTGAGGAACCGCGACCTGGCTTCGGAGAGGACCCCTTGAGTTTGCACGGCGAATGCGGCGATCGCCGCCTGCCTCTTCGCCTCGGAGTACTTCTCCCGTGCGGCTCTTTTGCCGCCGCGCTCCAGCGTGTGCGTCAGGATGACTGTGGTCTGTCCACCGCTCGGCCCCGTGAAGCTCGCCTCGTTCCCGATGTCCTCGACCTGGACGTTGAGCGTCGGGTTCGGGCGGCGCCCGGCCGCTTCAGTTTCGGCGGCCAGCGCGTCGAGTTCGGCTTGGGCAGCCAGGAGCTCGGGGTGACGCGAAAGCGCCGCCTCGAGGGTCGCCTCCCACGTCAAGCCATCGTCGAACCGAAGGACTTGCTGCTCTTGCAGAGCGACGCCGGACCCCTGCGCCCCAGATCCCGGCGCCCCAGATCCCGGCGCTTCAGACCCCAGCGCCTCGGCCCCATGGGCCACCGGCACGCGGGGGCCCTTGCCGGCTGACACGGGCCTCGCCCCATGGCCTTCGACGCTCGTACAGGCGCTGAGAAGAACAACGGCCAACGCCATCGAACTGGCGATCGCCATGCGCGCGACCCGGTGCGAGCCCCGCTGGTTAGGTTCGAACCGATTACGCCTAACTCCTATCTGAACGACTGCCCGCATCATTGGACGCGGACTATACGCATGCGTCCCTCGGCCCGGTCTTACACGTGAGTAATGTCCCCCCCCGGTATACGCCACAGTTCGCAGTCGTCGCGGCGACGTGCCGCACCGCGCTTGGGCCATTGCGTCTCCTTTTGCTGCGACGCGTTCCGAGACCGATTCAGGGGATCACCAACCGCCCGCCGAGGCCTGTGACCAAAGCGGTTGCCGGAGGCAGCCCCCGCCACCTACAGCCCTAGCGGTCGTACCTGGACCAGACGATCTCCCCTGATCGGTCGAGGTAAACGTACACGTACTGCGGCACAGAGCCCTGCTCCAACGCGTCGTGGATGCGCAGGCTCGCGAGACCAGAGTCGAGCGGCCGCGGGCGCTCCCCGATGGCCGGTTCTGCGAGCCACAGGCCGGACGTATCGATGAGCCCCCAACGGCCATCGCGCTGGACCCAGCAGGCGCCTTCGGTGAACCACGCGGTCGCTTCGAAGGGTCCTTCGATCACGACCTCCCCGTCGCGGTCGATGAACATCCACCCACCGACTTCTCCGTCCACGACGGGTTCATGGGTCACCGCGGCGAGGCCCCCGTGGAACTCGGCCTGGGCCTTCGTGAACTGGGCCTCGATAACGGTCTTCCCGGCCTCGTCCATGTATCCGTAACGCTGGCGCTCCTCGGACCAACCGCAGAGGCGGCCATCTACGGCCTTGAGCGGCTCGAACCCCGTGAAGGGGCGCAGGGCGTAAGTGAATAGCGGCTCGCCGGAGAGGTCGATGGCAACATGCTCGCCCTCGACCTGGACGACAGCTTGCCCCCCGTGGAACTCGCCAGCCGACTGGAAGGCCGGCGCGATCACCCACGCGCCCAGGGGATCGATATATCCGTACGGCCCGGCCTGCTCAGCCTGGGCCGCGGCAAGCCCCCCGATAAAGCGGCCGACGCACGCGAACTTGGCCGGGATGACCAGCTTGCCCTTGCGATCGATGAAGCCCTCTTTGCCATCGACGCGCACAGCGCAAAGGTCCCCGAAAAAACCGGGCGCCAGAATCGAGGGCACGTACTTGGGAGCGATCACCTCACGCCCCGTGCGGTCGATGTACCCGTGGCGTGCACCCAGGGTCAACATCGACGTTTCTTCGGGGTCCATCACGGCCGCTAGCCCCCCGAAGAAGGGGTCGACGCTGGGCCATTTGGGTGGGATCACCATGGCGCCCGCAAGATTGATGAAGCCCCACTTCCCATCCACTTCGACCCCTTGGAGGCCCCCCACAAAGGTGTGGCCCAAGAGGTGCCCGTAGGTGTTGTCGAAGGCTGGCGCGATGACCTCATCCCCGGTGGAGTCGATGAAGCCCCAGCTGTCTTCGCGCCGGATCGGGAAGAGCTTGGGTGAGAACTCCTCCCCGCCACCCGCCTCCCACTGGAGCTCGGCCGGCAAGGGCAGGCAAAAGAGCTGCACCTCGAACTGGGCGTTGGACCGCGTATGGATCACGACGTGAACGGCGCCATGGGGTGCGAGCCCCGCCAGCAACTTCGCGACCGCCTTGGGATCGGCTCCGTAGAGACTCTCCCCGTCCATCGAAAGAATGCGCGCGCCCAACGTGATCACGTCCGCCCCATCTCCGTAGACCGCGCGGCTGAGGGATCCGATGCAGGGAAATCCGTCTTCGGTGGGCTCGGCGAACCGAAGGCCGGTGCCAAAGGCAGCCTCCCCGTCAGCCCCTTCCAACTCACCTGTCTCTGGCTTCCCACCTTCCGGCGCGCCTTGCATCACCCACGTCGCGTAGATCTCCGCCAGCATCCAGGTCTCCCCCATGTACGAGAGCGGCGACCACAGGACGCGCTCAAGGAAGAGCCGCACGTCGGCGAGGGTCGCGTTTTCCATCGCGTCGAACATGGAGCCGCCCTCAAACCTCCCGGAGGGGACGGGGTTGTCCCCCATCACTTCCCGCAACTGCCTCCCCGCCAGTCGAAGCTCGTCGCGCATGGCCTGGATGGCGACCTGATCAAAGTACGCACCGTCGTCCGTCGTATCGCGGAACGAGAGCAGCTCCTCCTCTTCCAAAGTGGTGAGCACAATCCCATGGGCCGCCAACCCAAAGGCCAGGCCGTCGAAGTGAGGGTTGGGGTCCACCACGCCGAGCTGCACCATGAGCTCCTCATCCTCCAGGGGTTCAAAACCCTCCCGGAAATCGACCTTCACGTAGGCCATATATCCGTCCTCCACCAACTCGACTTCGATCACCGCCGACCCAACGGTGTAGTTATCGAGCTTCCGGGTCTCCGAAGGTCGCGCCAGGACAATGCCCTTGAACGATGGGACGAGGTCCGGGTCTTCGTCGAGGTAGACGCAGTACAGCCCATCGTCCTCCATCGGCTCAGCCCGGAAGAAGATCGGCACGGCGCCAGATTCCTGGGCGGGCGAAAGGGCGCCTGTGGGCAGAGCCCAGGCGAACGCAAAGGGCAGTAGGGAAGCAATCATGGCGGTGTGAAGGTACTCCCTGCCTTCGACACACAAACCTGATTTCGTTGAGGGACATCGCCCGATACCAGCGCTGGGACAGTCGAAGGGTCGCCCCAGTCTGTCACTCCCCTCTGCCATGAAATCCAAGAACATCCGCACTCTCCTCCAAGGACTCGTCCTCGCGTCCCTCTTCGCCCTGCCCTGTGACGCCGCCGTTCAACGGCGGCGCCGGTCCACGCCGGCCAAGCCGAAGGCCGCGACCCCCGCCGCCCAGAAGCCGGTCGCCCTCGTGGTCCTGATGGAGAACGGCGGCATCGAGGCCAACCTCGAGGCCTGCCTCGGCAAGAAGAACCGGGGCGCGAAGATCACCGTGGCCACGGCGGGGGGCGTATCCCTTCCCATCGCCGGTCAAAAGGGGCTTCCCAAGGCTCTCAAGGACGCCGCGAAGGCCCTCGCGCAGCTTTCCGCTCCGGTCTCCCCGTCGAAGTGGAAGATCGAACGCATCACCCTCGAGGAGTGGGTGCGCCGCACGAGCGACATGCTCCTCGAAGAGCTCGTGAAGGGGCTGCAAGCGGAGAGCGGGATGAAGTCACTCTACGCCAAGGTTGTGGTCCTCGAGGACGCGAAGCTCACACCGGCACGCGCCGTGCAGACGATCTGCGGCCTCGGTAAGACCCATGAGATCGACGTGCATACGCTGGTCCACGGGCGCAACAACGAATTCATCGGCCACGACGGCGTCGCCTTCGGCCGCGCCAACTTCTTCGATCCCATCGCCAAAGCCGGTGTGGATGTGCGCGCCGTGTACCAGATGAACTGCGTCAGCGGCACGCTCATGGACGAATGGCTCGGGCTCGGCGCGGACGTCGTCAACGGCACCCTTGGCACGAAGAACAACTACATGCCCCACCAGTACTTCCACTTCCAGAAGCACTGGGTGGCCGGACGCTCCTTCGGCAACGCGGTGACCCAAGCCTACGCGGACGCGCGGGATTACAGCGAGCCCGCCTACGAGACGGTCGGGATCATCCAGTACATCGAAGACAGCCGGATGCGCGTTCAGGGAGCTACGGGCCTAACGGCGAAGCCAACCCTCTTGCAGATGGCCAAGCCGGTGGTTGCGGGCGCTGCCAAGACGGCGGCCCAGATCGCCGCCGACCTCAAGGCGAGCGGCAAGTCCCTCAAGGCTGCGCTCGAAGCGCTCCTGGCCCAGGGCATGGACCTGGCCGAGGCCGCGGCGGCCGCGAACGCAGCGTATGGATGCCAGGGTGCGGCGCTGGCACAGGGCCTCATCGAAGCGGGCGTCAGCGTCGCCGACACGATTGCGACCTGCCGGCGGGACGCCACGAAGGAGACCTACAGCAACATCGTCAAGGGCATGAAACGCGGCGGCGCCGCGGCCAAGGACATCGCCAAGGGCCTGAAAGCCAAAGGCAAGAAGGCAGGCGATGTGGCCAAGTGGCTCAAGGGCGCCGGATTCGGATCCGCGTCGATCGTCAAGGTCCTGCGCCAGAACATGAAGTGCAACCTTTCCGCCATCGTCGAGTCCATGCGAGGAGCCGGCTACTCCTTCAACAAGATCGCGAAGGCCACATGGCAGGACATCCAGGCCCACAAGCCCAAGTCGAAGATCCCCGCCGCCCTCAACGACCTCATCCAGGTCATGGCCTCCGAGTTCAAGTACTCCGTGCTGCACGTGGCGGGTGAGCTCGCGAAGCTCGGCATCCAATAGGAGGCCATCCCCCCGGGGGGAAGCTCGGGTCATGGCCGCGAAGTGAATCATCCCCTGGGGCTGGCGTGCCGCGGGAGGGCGCCCTAGTGTCGCGTCGTGATTCTGAAGAACTTCCCCCCCATGGGGATCTACGAGATCCTCTTCCAATTCCAGGCGGCCGCGCAGAGCTACATGGGCGACCCGGGGACACACCCTTGGGCCCAGGGCTTTCCCCTGACCACACAGGTGCCCGGGGGGCCGGAGCTTCCCGGTACGATTTCGGTCTCCGCCACCGACCGGATGTACCCGAAGGCGGACGGTCAGCCGGAGCTCCGTGAGGCCATCGCGAGCTACTACCGAGAGTTCTACGGCGCGAAGATCACGGCGGACAACGTGGCGATCTTCGCCGGTGGCCGCCCGGCCATCTGGGCCATCTTGGCGCTGCTCAAGCGGGACGTGAAAGTAGCGATCGAGGAGACGGAGTACACCCCCTACTACGACGTCCTGCGCCTCCTCGATCGACCGCCGACGCTGATCCCCAGCCACCCGGCCAACCGGTTCCGCCCGACCCTCGCTGATCATCCCGGGGAGGACCGCTCGTTCCTCATCAAAAGCAACCCATGCAACCCCACCGGCGTGGCGCTCAAGGGGGACGACCTGCGCGCCCTTTGCGACAAGTACTCAGGCCCGGGTTCCGGCGCGTTGATCGACGAGGCCTACGAATTCTTCGGTAGCCCGGGCCCCGAGAGCGCCCTCGCCCACATCCCCGACATCAACGAAACGAACCTGTTTGTCGTCGGCGCAGCCACCAAGGGGCTCCAGGCCCCCGGGCTGCGCGTGGGCTGGGCCATCGCCTCCGAAGAACACACGGAGCTTTTCCGCAACTACTCATCCCTCGCGATGGGCGGCGTCGCACGGTCCTCCCAGGCGTACGTCACGGAGCTCCTGGAGACGGAGCGCGTGCGCCAGGCCCGCACCGCGATCTCCACCTTCTACGGAGAACAGCGCGATCGCTACGGGGCGGCCCTCGCCGAGCTGGGCGTGGAACTGTTCACCGGAGACGGTGGGTTCTACCACTGGTGCAAGCTACCCGGGGGCATGACCGGAGACGAGCTGAACGCCAAGCTCTTCCCCCACCAAGCCGGCATCCTCCCCGGCCGCCTCTGCGACATGGCCCGCAGGGGCAACGATGGCCCCCATGCCAACATGTTCCGCTTCTCGTTCGGCCCGCTGAAGCCCGAAGCCTTCGAAGGGGACGTTGAGATCCTTCGCGCCGTCCTGGGATGAGCGGTGAGCTCGTGGATCACAGGGAGCGGAGCCTGACCGGGGCGCGTGTCGAACTCGCGCCCCTCCGGCTCCTCCATGTCCCCGCCCTTGCGGCCGTGGGGCTTGACGCGCGCGTCTGGCGCTACATGACGCGCGAAGTCCATGACGAGGAGCAGCTCGCCGTCTACGTCCAGGAGGCCATCCAGTGGCGCGACGAAGGCACCGCTCTTCCATTCGCCACCGTCGACCGGGACTCGGGCAAGGTCATCGGCACGACCCGCTTCGCCGACGTCTCCATGGCCCACCTCCGGGCGGAGATCGGCTGGACCTGGCTCGCGCCGGACTATTGGCGCACCGGACGTAACCTCGAGGCCAAGCTCCTGATGCTGACCTTCGGCTTCGAGGAGCTAGGACTGCGCCGCATCGAGTTCAAGACCGACGCGGAAAACGAGCGCTCGCGCACCGCCATCCTTGGCCTCGGCGCGAGCTTCGAAGGGATCTTCCGGAAGCACATGGTTCGCCCGGACGGGGGCGTGCGGAACACCGCGTACTACTCCATCACCGACAACGAATGGCCGCGCGTGCAAGAAGCCCTCACCGCGCGGATCCGCCCCTGATGGACGCCCTTGCCCACACCGTCCCGGGCGGCGACCTCGTGGAGTTAGATGACCTTCTTTGGGTCCTCCACCGGCTCATGGGACAGGCGGTCTACGACTTTGAGTTTGGGCAGTGGTTCCCCTGCCGCCGCCCCTACGGCCGGCCCCGGGCACCGTCCCGCCCGGAGAAGGTCGTGCTGCGCATCGGCGCTGTGAAGGACTACGAAGGCGTCGAGCGCGCCCTCGCGCAAACGGGATTCGCCCTCATCAATTCACGGGGCGAGCACCTGCGGGCCACGGAACTCCCGCGGTGGTATCCGCTCCTCGAGGACCTCACGCCCAAGAGCCTCTGGTTCGAAGGCCCGCCGGATCCAGTCGCGATCTCCGAGGAACTCGGCTGGCCCGTCTTCATGAAGGGCGCGCGGCAAACCCATCGCCACAAGCGAAGTCACTCTTTCATCGACGGGCCCGTGGCCCTGGGGCGCGCCCTGGCCGAGTATGCCCAGGACCCCGTGCTCTCGTGGCAGGACATCGTCTGCCGGGAGCTCGTGCCCCTGCGCCCCGTCGAGGACCCCGATCCCGCGCGCATCCCCAGCTCCTTCGAGTTCCGCACGTTCTGGTGGAAGGGCACGTGTGTCGGCATCGGCCGGTACTGGTCGGCGGGATTGAACTACACGCTCACCGGAACCGAAGAGCAGGCCGCCCTCGCCATCGCCTCCGAGGCCGCTCGCCGCGTCGCCGTGCCGTTCCTCGTGGTCGACGTGGCCCAAACCGCGGCTGGGCGGTGGATCGTTATCGAGTGCAACGACGGCCAGGAGAGCGGCTACGCCGGGGTCTCCCCCATGGGCCTTTGGAACGCGGTGCTCGACCTGGAGCGGCCCTAGCAGGCCGTTGCTAGAGTCCGGACTCAGCGGCGGTGTCCACCGGCGATGGGCTCACCCCTCGGTCGGAGGCAGCCCCACACCACGCTGGGCGAGCATCGCGGGGAATGGCGCGTAGCTGGCGGGGTAGCCGAGGTCCCGTTCGATTTCGCGGATCTCACCGAGCAGGCGCTCGTGGGTCGCTTCCAGCGCGTCCGACATTTGTGGATCGCAGTAGTACGTGCGGCACCCGAGTGGGCGCCCTTCGCGCGCGGTGCAGCGCCCCTTCACGTGGTACGGGCAGCGCCCTTCCGCCTCGGGCGCTGGGGCCTCGGGGAGCTTGTGCGCCGCGTAGTCGGCCTCGAGGCCTGTGGCGTAGAGCACATGGTCAGCCTCCTCGAAGCGGCAGCAAACACCCCGGGCAATGCACACCGGACGCACGGCGTCGAGCAGCTCGCCTAGCTTTGCGTAGATCCCTTCGAGCCGCGCGAACGCCTCGGCCTGGACGGCGGCGTCGGGCTCGGGACGGATGCCAGGACAGGTCGCCCGCGCCGCCTCGAATCCGTCCTCTGAACCAAGGACGCTCGGCCAGTAGGGGAACGTGCGGCAGTGGCTTGGCCTGGCGGTGTAGACCGAGCAGTGGTTCGAACCCTCAAGGAGCGTGCAGCGCCCCCCGTGGCCCTCGTCCTTCTCACGGAGGGAGAGCCGGAGCTTCGACGGGTCCCGCGGATCCGGCACGGTGCGGACGTGAAGGCGCTCGAAGGCGCCGGGATCCATGCCCTTGGCCTTGGCCATGGCCTCCACTTCGCCATCCTCGAGCCAGACATGCCCCTCCCCGCCCGTGCAGCAATGGCCGCACCGATGGCAGTCGAAGCGAAACGGCACGACACCGTCGAGCCCGGGTTCGGTGGCCACGTTAGGTCCGGCGGCCGCCGGAGGCCCCACGGCCGCCCGTACCGCGCCCGCCCACGCCGCGGCCGCGGCCGCGCTGCTGGTCGGCGCCAGCCTTGAAGTCCAGGCTCGCACGGCCCTCGACCTGCTCACCGACGTCGGTCACAAGCTCATCCCAGTTCTGGTACCGCAGCTCCGCGTCCTTCGACATCATCTTCTCGATAAAGTAATGCAGGTGCGGCGAGTGCCCGCGGCCCTTGAGCTCGGGGGAGCTCAGGCGTTCCATCACGTGCTTGCGAAGGACGTCCTCGTCGCACTCCCCCTCAAACGGCAAGAGTCCGATCGTGAGCTGGTAAAGGGTCACGCCCAGGGCGTAGATGTCGCTGCGAATGTCCGCTTCGGCCCCGCCCTCGGCTTGTTCGGGGGAGAGATACTGCACCGTCCCGCGGGCGCAGCCCTCCGCGTCCCGGCTGCCGCCCTCGGCGCAGAAGCCAAGGTCGATGAGCTTCACCCTGCCACTGGTGGACAGCATGATGTTCCCGGGCTTGATGTCCCGGTGAACAAGCCCCTCGCCGGCCATGTAGCGCAGGACCTCGGCCACCTCGAGCACGGCCCGCAGGGCAGCGTCTTCGTCAAAGAGATGCCCGTCGTCGAGGTACTCCTGGAGCGTGCGACCGTCGACGACCTCCATCCGGGACAAGTACGTCCCATCGGCTTTGGCCGGACCGAATCCCTTGACGAGACCGGGGTGGTCGAGGCGCTCGAGCAGGCGCGCCTCGTCGATGAAGGCCTTCACCTCCACCGGGTTCTTGGCGTAGGGCGCCGTCAGGATCTTGAGGGCGATCGTCTTGCCGGAGCTCTTGGCCCGCGCCCGGAAGACCTCGGCGGTGCCGCCAATGCCGAGGGTGCTCAGGATCTCGTGGCCCGGGATTTCGGGCTCTTCCCCCGCGTTGGTGCGGCGCATCTTCTGAACGCGAGCGTCGCTCCAGCCGTCCAGGCGCGGGAGCAAACCGTCCAGGGCACCCCCCGCTTTCAGTTGGGGGAGAAGAGGCTCGGCTTCATCGCGGCTCAAATGGCCGCGATGCACCAGCTTGGCGAGGAATTTGACGTCTTCTTGGGCACTCATGTCTCAGGTGGGGAGAGGGAGTGTAGGACGCGGCATGCCCTTGGATACACCCCGGCTCCCGGATCCCTTTGGGAGGCAGGGATTCAAGCACGAATCCGGCCCCCCCCTCCCCCTTGTCTCGATTGCGGCCCGTGGGTCTCGATTCCGCACTCCGAAGGGCCCGATTCTGACCACTTCTGCACCACATCTGGCTTCGTTGCCCAGCGGATCAAGATCACTGTTCGGAGGGGTCGACGGAACGGGCAGTCGAGCTACCCCAAAGTGCGGTCCCCCCCATGGGCCGACGCTCGAACCGTCCCCCCAGACCTCTCCCACTCCAACACGCAACCCATCGTGACCGGCACCGCCCCAGAGCGTAGCGTCTACCGCTACTTCGACCTTGCCGACTGTTTCGTGCAGATCATGGCCCTGGATGACGCAGGCTTAGCCATTGCTGAACGGCCCGGATTGGGACGGGCGGGCTACCGCAAGCTCGTCATCGAAGCCTGCATGCCGGACTTTCGGGACAAGCTCGAGGACACCCTCGATCGGCTTTTCCCGGACGACCCGCTCATGGTGGAGGACCTCCTCTATCAACTCTGCGTCGAGGTCAATCCAGGCCTCGACATCCACGAGGTCCGCCTGACGGTCGACCCGGCAGCCGCTGGGGAGGCCCCGGCGACGGAGGCCCGGGACCAGCTCGTGCAGAGCCGCGACGACCTCCTCGATCGCCTGGCCGGCCGTGCCCGAGGCCTCGCCGCGGCCATGCGCCGGGAGCTCATCGGCCAGGACGCCGCAATCGACGCCGTGGCCCGGGCCGTGCGCTCCGCCGCCGCCGGCCTCGGCGAGCCCCAAAAGCCCCTCGGATCGTTCCTCTTCACGGGGCGAACTGGCACGGGCAAGACCGAGCTCGCGCGCTCCCTGGCGCAACATCTCTATGGCTCGAAGACCGCCAAGGGCCTCGTGCGCATCGACTGCTCCGAGTTCGCGATGGCCCACGAGTACTCGAAGCTCATCGGTTCCCCGCCCGGCTACATCGGACACGACGACGGCGGCCAGCTCACGGACGCCGTCGCGGAGAACCCCGAGTCCATCGTGCTCTTCGACGAGATCGAAAAGGCCCACCCCAAGCTCCATAGCCTCCTGCTCCAGGTCCTCGAAGAGGGGTCCTTGACGGACGGCAAAGGGCGGCGGGTTTCCTTCGAGCGTGCCATCGTCATCATGACATCCAACTGCGGCGCCTCCGAGATGCACTCCGCGAGCCGCGCCGTCGGCTTCGGCGGCGGACCGTCCCTTGAGAAAGGCAACCTCGAGGACATCACGCGCAACGCCCTCGAAGTCACGTTCAGCCCGGAGTTTCTCGGGCGTGTGGGCGAGGTGGTGCTCTTCAATGAACTCAACGTCGACATGGTCGAGCGCGTGGCCACGAAGAAGTTGAACGAGCTCAAAGAGCGCGCGAATGGCCGCGGCCTCTCGGTGCGTTTCACACCCGCCGTCGCCCGCTGGGTCGCCCAGCGTGGTTACCGGCCGGAATCCGGCGCCCGCGAGCTTCGCCGCGTCATCCGCAAGGAGATCGAACCGCGCCTCTCCTGTCTCTTATACACATCTCCGAGCCCA